>JBCCIR010000002.1:0-127786 GCA_039028175.1 Verrucomicrobiota bacterium | reverse complement strand
GGAATTATTTTGGCTTTCGTTTTGAAAATAATCATCGGCTCGGCGGACCAGAATTCGGAGAAGGAATATCTATCAGCTGGCCGGCATGAGTTACACCAATCCCACCTCTCCTGTTGACTAGTAGGCGCCGGATTTGGTGGACGGGCTGTCTGGGGGAAAGGGATCGGGCACTGGGGGTGGTGGCGATGAGGAGGCGAGGTTTGATTTGGTGGAGATGGCGGAGGACTTGGCCCGGGCGGAGATGGGGGACATCAGTGCGATCCTTCGCGTGACGGACGCGGCAAAGTCGATGGGGCGGGGTGGGGTGGTGGGGGTCCTTGAGCGGATATCAGAGGTGGATGTGGTGGAGTCGAAGCGGATATTGTTGGCGAATTTCTTGTTGAATGAGTTGGGCGGTCATTCGCCGGCTGAGGCAGTCTTGTTGGGCGTGGAGTTGTTGTCAGAATTTTCCGAGCAGGAGTCGCGGATGAAACTGGCGGAGACCATGGGGCGCAGCTTGCGGGTTTGGGCGTTGTCTCATCCGGAAGAAGCGTTGACTTGGTTTCGCGAGAACGAGAAGGGGGAAGCATTTGCGGATGTTTCTTTGAATGAGGATGGGGAAGTGCGGTTTGGGATGTTGTATCAAGCGTATCCAGGATTTGCGATGGCGGACGCAGAACTGGCATTAGACTTGTTGCGAGGGGAGGACACCGTAGACGCGGCGACATTGATCAGCGGGGTAGGATTTGAGCATGGGAATCTGGGCTTGCAGATGGCGTTGGCGCGGTATGCGATGAAATTGGAAGAGCCGCATGATCGAGTGGCGCTGGTGGGGTTGTTCTCGGGGATGAAGGATATCGGCCGGGCGGCGATGGCGGATTTTGTCGATGGAATGGAAGTGGCGGATTCGGACAAGCGGGCGGAGTTGTTCGTGTTGGTGGCGGAGCCTTGGAAGATGGGGGTGACTCGGGGGCAAGTGGAAGACACGATGGGTTGGTTGGAGGGGCGTGTCGGGGCCGAGGCGATATTGGGGGCGAAGGTCGAGTATTTGGCGGAGGTGGGGCGGCATGCGCCTTCCGTGGCGCAGGAGTTGATGGAAGAGATTCGGGATGGGGAAGCGAACGGTGATCATTTGACGGCTCAATTTGTGCGGACGGCGAATCGCAGTTCTTTCCAGGGCACGGACGCGTTGATTGATGTAGCGGCGGGGATTGGGGATGTATCGACGAGGCAGCAGATGTTGGTGGAGATTTATCGGACGCAGGGCGACATTTATCCCGCCAAGCGGGACGCGATGAAGAAGCGGGTGGCGGAGCGGGCGGGATTTACACCGAGGGATTGAGGATGAAGTGGGGAATAGTTGTTTATTTTTCGGCGGTGGTAATCGGGGTGGGTGTGATGGCATGGCAGCGCGGGCAGTTGCGGGAGTTGGCGGTCGAGGAGAGTCGATTGCTGGGGGAGCGGGGGGCCATTTTGGAGACGGAGGTATTTGGACCTGAGGATGGAGGCGCCGGCGGGAGCGGCGTGGAAGTGAATGTTAGAGGAGGCGGGGACGGAGAGTCGGCGGCGGGGGGCGCGGGGGGATTTGAGGTCAGCGCGTGGGTCTCGCGGTATGCGGAGAAGGGTGATGAGATGTTTAAGGATGAGGAGGCGGCATTGGCGACGATTGGGGAGCTATCGGGTGCGACGCCCGCGCAGTTGGGGGAAGTTTATGCGGGTCTAGAGGAGCTTTCTCACGAGGGGCGTGATGAGATTATGATGGTGGTATTGGCCTTGATGGCGCGGGAGGATGCGGAGCGGGCATTGGATTTGGCGGTGGTGCATGACGAGGGGATGGATTTTTTCATGGCGGGATTGATTACGCCGGCGTTGGAGTGGTGGCGAGAACATCCTGATGATGCGGAGGCGTGGTTTCGGCGGAACGAGGAGGCGGGGAATTTTGATTCTTTGGAGTCGAATGATTTGGAGGATCTTGAGATGATGCGCTTGGCGGGCCGGGCGGCGGCGGACCCGGCGGGGTTTGAATTGGGGGAATTGGGGAATCCGACGAAGTATACGAAGCTTTCGTCTACCTTGGAGCGATTGGATTCTTTGCTGGATACGCAGGAGCGCCAGATCGAGTTTGCGGAGCGGATGGCGGGATTGGACGAGGAGAGTGCGTCGACGGTGTTGCACTCGTGGGGTGAGATACTGGCGCAGCGACGCTCGTTTCGGGAGGGGGTGGAGTTGGCGGTGGCACTTGGTGACGAGGAGCGGTTTGATCCGATTCGATTTGAGGTGGCGGCGGGGAGTGGGGGTGCATCGAAACAGGAGCGGATGAACTGGTATTTGAGCGAGGCGGAGGGGCGGGAGCGTGAGGTTCGGATATACAATCTTATCGGTGAATGGACGAAGAACGATTTTAACGGCACGGGGATATTTTTGCGCGATCTTCCGGCGTCGCCGGACCGGGATCGGGCGGTGCGGGCGTTTGCGATGACGATTGCGGATGCGGAGCCGCCGTCGGCGGTGGATTGGGCGATGGATATTGGGGATGAAGAGATGCGGGGGGAATTGTTGGGGCGTTTGTATCGGAAGTGGGCGGAGTATGATCGGCGGGCGGCGGACGGATACTTCACGGATTCGGGGATTGACGTTGTGGGGGCGTGCTTGCCTGGGGAGTGAGTCTGAGGACGGGGGCGGCCTGGAAATGGGCGGGAATGGGTGAGTTCTGATTGCCTCGAAGGCGGCATGTGAGCTAGATTCCGGCGGCGTGTGTGTTGGAGAAGTTGTTTTATGATGACGCGAAGAGAGTTTGTTCGTTCGGCGGGTGTGGTGGCGACATCGGCTGCCGGTGTGATTCAGGCGGCGTGTTCGGGCAAGGGTGGTCCCGGCGACGAACAGGCAGGGCAGCCGTTGCCGCGATTTAGTTTTGGCAATGCATTTCCGGGGTCACTGACGAGTTCGCCGCAGATCATCAACGTGTCGCACTATGATCCGAAAGAAGCGCAGCGGAGCGGGGAAACGTATACGGAGTCGGATGTATCGGCATTGCGGCGGAACGGGGCGCTGGGGTTGATTCCGCGAGTTGGGAAGGGGAGGACGACGGACACGAAATGTGCGAGTTTTTTGAGGGCGGCAGATCGTGAGGGGATGTTGTTAGGAGCGTATTATTTTATATTGAAGGGGGTTGATCCGGGCTGGCAAGCGGATCGTTTTGTGGATCGGATCAAAGAGATCAAGCGATCGGGTGGGAGCTGGCGGGCGACGAAGATATTGATGGTAGTTGATATCGACAGCGCATCGACGATGCGTGAGATCCTGCGGGCGATTGACGTGGTGGAGCGGCGAACGGGGAAGGTGCCGATGGTGTATATGGAGAACAGTCTTGATTTGATGAAGCGGGTGCGGTCGGCGAGCGAGGCGGACAAGCGGCGTTTGGCGCGGAGTCCTTATTGGTTGGCCTTGTATGGTCACACGGCTTCGGGACGTGAGGACCCGCAAGGGATGCTGGATCATTACCGGGTATGGAAGAAGCCGTTCATGTGGCAATACGGTGGCGTGGAGTGGAATCGGAGCCGCGGGCGATCAATTGCGAAGCATTACAATCATGGGCGGTGGCGGTCGCCGCAATACTTTGGGAACATGAGGCAGCCGATGGAGCGGAATGCGTTCAATGGGTCGCGGCAGGAGTTGTATGCGTTTTGGGACCGGTATGCATGGGAGTGGTGAGCGCGCGTGGGCGCGCGCGGATGTTGAATAGTGAAAAAGGAGAAGGGGGATTGGACTTGAATGGGGGTGTGGGTGGAAGCATGCTGTGGGGCCTGGTGATTTGATGGCTGGGTGAGACGGATATGAAATTGACGATTCATCGTGATACGGAGCCGGAAGCGGGAGAGGCATTTTTGGGGGAGTTGGGGAAGGCATTTGCTGTGGAGGAGCCGCAGGTGACGGTGACGCCTGGGGTGAACCCGGATCATCGAATTTTTTGGGCGAGCTTGGTTGGGAAGCCCGAGGAGTGGCAGGGGGAATTGGGGGAGAGTGTTGAGGCTTATTTGGTGCGGTGCGGGGATGAAGGGCGTGAGGCGGCGTTGGTGACGGACGATTGTGAGAAGTTGCGTGCGGCGGCGGAGGCGTTGTTGGCGGCGCGGGAGGCGATGCCGGATTTTGCGAACGTGGTGATTGGGATTCCGTTGCCGAACAATCCGCTGCATGCGGGGATGGAATTGGAGAGTGGGACCGTGGACGAGGTGGCGTGGGGACTGGCGAATTTTGTGAAGCGGGCCGCGAAGGCGGATGCGTTTTTGGCGCGGGCAGCGCGGGACGGCCGGGGGCCGCAGGGTGCGGGATACCTGGTGCCGAACGAGGACGGGTCTTTGACCCTGGAGTGGATGGAGCAGAAGAGTATGGAGCAGCGCGAATACGTGCTGGCTTAGTTACCCGGTGCGATTTTTTTGATCAGGGCCTGCAGTTCTTGGACCTTGTCGGGCTGAGCATTGGCGAGGTTCTTGGTTTCGCCGATGTCGGTGTCGAGGTTGTAGAGTTCGGGAACAGGTTTCCGATCCACCTCGGCGTATTTTGGAGATTCGAAATCGGCCTTGAGATATTTCCATTTTCCGTGGCGAATGCCATTGACGGATTCGGCCGTGGCCTCACGCAGGTTTCCGTGCGTGTGGACATAAAGGAAGGAGTCCCTTCCGGAATCGGATTTGCCGAGGAGGAGATTGGTTTGGTCGATGCCGTCGATGGTGCGGTCGTCCGGGATATCGAATCCGGCTAGATTGGCGAAGGTGGGAAGGAAGTCGATGGTGGCAATGATGGCGTCGGAGACGCGGCCGGCGGGGATTTTGCCGGGCCAGCGGACGATACCGGGGACGCGGAAGCCGCCTTCATAGGGTGAGCCCTTTCCGGCGCGGAGCGGGCCGGCGGAGCCCCAGAAGATGGAGCCCTCGGGGTGGCCTTTCTTGTTTTCGTAGTAGGCGGGTTGGTTCCAGGGGCCGTTGTCCGAGGTGTAGATGACGAGGGTGTTGTTGCGGAGGCCGAGGCGATCGAGGGCATCGAGGAGGCGGCCGGTTTCAAAATCGAATTCTTCGACAACGTCGCCGTAGAGGCCGGCTTTGGATTTGCCGAGGAAGTTGGGAGAGGCGTCGACGATGGTGTGCATCATGGTGTGAGAGAGATAGAGAATGAAGGGGCGATTCGCGTCTCGATCGTGAGTGAGGAAGTTGATGGCTTTGTTGGTGTAGAGTGTCGTGAGGCTGCCCATATCGTCGGTATTGCCGGCGGGTTCGTTGTTTTCATGGAAGTGAACGGTGCCGTTGTCGTTGGCGCCGAGGGGTCCGAAGTAGTAGTCGAAGCCTTGGGCGTTGGGCATGCGTTCGATGATGGGTTTGCGGTTGGAGACGTCCCATTTTCCGATGCAGACGGTTTGGTATCCGAGGGGCTGCATGAGTTCGGCCCAGGTGATTTCGTCGGCGGGCATGCTCCAACCTTTGGAGCGGTTGGGGTAGCGGCCGGTGAGGAGGGCGGAGCGTGAGGGGCCGCAGACGGCTTGGGAGTAGAAGCTCGTGAAGCGGGTGCCGTCGGCGGCGAGTTTGTCGAGGTTTGGGGTTTTTAGTTGTTTGTTTCCGTAGCAGCCGACGTCGCCGTATCCCTGGTCATCGGTGAAGATGATGAGGATGTTTGGCTTTTTGCTGAATTCTTGTCGACTGGATTCTTCCTCAGTGGCGCGAGCTGATGTAACAACGAGGAGGGCCAGAATCCAGAGGAGAGAAAGCATGTGTGCTGGGGGACGGACGAGCTTCATTTGGGTAAGAGGGCGGTTTAGATTTATTGTTTCTTTCGTTTGGTAACGAATTTGCGTGGAAGGTCCTGTCGCTAAATGTGTGATGAGTTATTCATCGAGCCCAGTTCTTGATGTAGGAGGCGGTCTCTTGCCCAAGTTCCTTGACGTCTCGCTGGTAGTTGTATGTGGTTAGTTACTCAAGGGCATTCGTTTCTGTTTTCAGAAGTTGTCACAACTCTCCACCATTCTCTCAATGACCGGTAGATTTTCGCGATTGTCCGTAATCGGAATGCATGCGTTGCTTCTGTTCAGTCCTGCCGTTGGCAGCGCGATCAATACGGCGACGGCAGGAGGGGATTGGTTTAATCCGTCGGTATGGGATGGTGGGGTTCCCTTTTCCGGGGATGGGGAGGAGGATGTGCGGATCGCTTCACCGAACACGGTGTCGATCAGCAGCGGAGCGGCGACGGTTCATCATCGACTTCACATTAGTCGCAGTGGCACGGCGGGAACGCAGGCCGCATTGGAGATCAGTGGGGGGGTTTTCCAAGCGTCCGGAGTGGGAACTTCCGGGACGCAGAATGAGATTGGGTCGAGTGGAGGGAATCGATCAGGCTTGTTGGAAGTTAGTGGTGGGCTAGCTTTTTTTCAGGGGTTACGGGTTCACGTGGGGCAGGCGGCGACTAATCAGGGCTCGATTCTGCAGAGTGGTGGAACGGTGAATTATGGAAATCAGATTCGTGTGGGGGTCAACGGAACGGGGATATTGTCATACTCGGGAGGCCTGAGTGTGTATCAGGACCAGTTCCAGGTGGGTACGCAGGCGACTGGTCTCGGCAGTGTGATCTTTGCCGATCCGTTTGTTTCAGGGGACGGCGGGCATACTGCTCGGATGAATCACCACATTACGATTGGGGTGAACAACATTGGGGTATTAGACATGGCGGGGGGTTCATTGATCCAAACGACGAATGTTCGTGATGTGCGAATTGGTCAGAACGTAGGGAGTAGTGGCGAGGTTCGATTGAATGGGGGGTTGCTTCAGGGTGGGCGAAATATTCTCGTCGGGAACAATGGAGACGGGCGGGTAGAGGTCATGGGGGGAACGGCAGTCACTGCGTTGAATTTTATTGTTGGACATCAGGCGAGTGGAACGGGGAGCGTGCATATTGGAGCGGGTCGGGTTCAAGCTGGGGATACCTTTCGTGTGGGAGGTCGCGGCATTGGCTTGGCCCGGATAACCGGAGGAACTGTTGCTGCGATGGATACAGTCTCGGCGGGTGCCAGTTTAGGAGGACTGGGAACTATCATTGTTGAGGGGGGGCATGTTCAGGCGGGACTTGGAACCGCAACAACTCACACGAATATAGGCAGCTCGGGGACCGGGGTTTTGGAGGTTCGGGGTGGGACTTTCAGTCACAAGCGGACTGGTGGAAATACAGACGGGAATGTGCGTCTCGGATCGGGAGATGGTGGGCGGGGGACCATTATTGTTTCTGATAGTGGAATACTTGAATCGGGCAACAGCATCTTGGTGGGGGCTTCAGGGACTGGGGTTGGGACGGCGGGGGAAGGGACGTTCATTGTTTCCGGAGGAAGGGTTGGCACTCAGGCAGGAATCAACGTTGGGAATAGCCCTCAGACGCTTGGAACAATCAGCGTGAGCGGAGGGTTGGTGGAGACTCACATAAGCGACGTCTCCGGTGATCCGTCGAGTGCGAACAATGGTGATATTAGTATTGGTGCCAGTGGAAGTGGTGTGGCGCTTATTTCTGGGGGGACGATTGTCTCCGGGGTAGATGGGCCATCGGAGCTTCGATTTGGTGTGCGTGCGGGGGCTGTAGGGACGGGAAGCGTGTCAGGCGGCTTGACTCAGGTGAGTAACTTTATAGTTGGGAAGGGGGCGATAAACACGACGGATGAGGCGGGTCAGGGGCGGACGACCGATGGAACGCCGACGGGAGAGATTCTTCCTGCCTTGGGGGTGCTATCGATTTCCGGTGGGAGTATCGTCGCGGATTCAGGATTTATGGTGGCTCAGAATGACGATAGTATTGGGACGTTGTTCATGACCGGGGGGAAGGTGCAGGCGGCTGGGGATTTTCGATTGGGTGTGGACGCCGTGTTCACAGACGGTGACGGGATCGCTTCATTTAATGGGGACAACCCGGCGCGTGGGTTTGCGATGATTACCGGGGGGACGATCATGGCCAGTGATTTCGAGTCGGCGGTAAGTGGTGTTGGCGAAGCGCATGTGGGCGGGAATGCGGTGTTACAATTAGCGGATTCGCTTCATGCGGCATCGGCAGGGGGCATCGGCATGCTTTCCCTTGCCGGCAATGCGGATGTGAGTGTTGGGAGTTTTGTGGCTGTGGCTCCCGGGACGAACGGGCGAGGTATCTTGAATGTCGGTGGCAATGCGAAAGTGCGGGTAATGAGCGGGTTCAACATTTCGACGGGCACGAATACGCAGGCCACCGTGAATTTGACGGGTGGAGAGGTTGAGGTGGCTGAAGGATTGGTTATTCGCGGGGTTGGGGCTTCGGCGGGGACGCTCAATCAGACGGCCGGATTATTGTCTGTCGACGGAACCATCGACGCTACCAATGGGGGCGTGCATCTATTTTCGGGGGGGACGCTGACGCGGAGTGATGCGGGCGACATTGATTACAGTGGTGATTTGACGATGTCCTCAACGGCGACGGTGAAATTTGACGCGGATAAGACGCTGTCGGTGTCCGGGAGCTTTGATGTCAGTGGGGGAGGCGTTTTTGCGCTTGATGGGGTGACTTTGGATGCGGGGATGGATTCGTATTTTTTCATCACGGTGGGCAACGGCAACGACTTCACCGATGACACCAGTCTGGAGAACGCCTTGTTGAGCGGGTTGATCAACCCGTTTGGCGCCATTCGAATTACGGAGCTGGATTTTGAGGCGGGAAACTTTAACGCCTTGGTGGACAACGTGTTTTCGCTTGTGGAAGGACAAGGGGCGGACGGGGACGGTAATATCGGCATCCGGTGGTCGATCGTGCCCGAGCCAGGGTCGGGTTTATTGAGTGCCTTGCTGTCATTGGCTTTGCTGCTGAGACGGCGACGACGAACGGTTCGTCTTTGATAGATGGAGGGACTTTAGTTTGTGTTCTTTGGTTCTTTTCTTCCCAGGCGATTGACGGAGGTGTAGATGGCGCTGCAGAGGGGTTCGTCGTTGGCGTCCATGAAGGTGGTGGAGAGCTGGTGCTTTCCGGCGGGGAGTTTGACGTGGAAGGTGGCGTGGGTGTCCTTCGCCTTTGTTCCGACGGAGTGGGTATTGCCGGCGATTTCGAGTTTGGCGGCGGCGATGGGACGGTCGCTCCCTTTGCCCCCCCTGGGCCCTGTCGGCCAGCCTTCGGTGAGAGTCTTTTTTGACTCTTTTGGCCAGCGGCGCAGCTCGATTTCGTAAGTGCCTTCGCGATCGACGATGACGTTCCAGTAACCGCGGGCGGTTGCACTTGCGAGGCCACCGGGGTTGTCGCAGTAGTCGCCAACCCAATCCTGCGCGTAGAGGATCATGGGATTGGCTTCCTTGGATCCGATTGTGATCCATCGAGGGCGATCGAAGAGTTTCTTAGCTTCGGCGTGCCAAGAGTCGTAGTGCTCTTCCATGGCTTTGGCGATTTCCGGGCGTTTTTCGATGAGGTTCTTCGTTTGGCCCGGGTCGCGTCCGACGTGGTAGAGTTCGAGGGGGGCATTGGGATTCTGTGGTGCTCTCCCTTTCTTTGGTTTGAGGAGGCGCCACTTGTCCCACATGACGACGGCGGGGTCCCACGGTTCGCCGGACTCGCGGTATTGGACGACGAGTTTGCGATCGGGGAGTTCGTTGATGGTGCCGTCGAGGAGGCCGGCGAGGCTGAGTCCGTCGAAAGGCAGCGGGGTTTTGATCTCTTCCAGTTCGCAGAGTTCGATGAGGGTGGGGAGCAGGTCTTGGACTTGGGTGAGTTCTTCGATGTCTTTGCCGTGGGCGAGATTGCCGTCGGGCCATCGGACGAAGAGGGGGACGCGGTGGCCGCCTTCGTAGACGCTGGTTTTTTTATCGCGCATGCCGGCGTTGAAGATCTCTTTGGCTTGCGTGCTTTGGGTGCCGTTGTCGGCCATGTAGATGACGATGGTGTTTTCCTTAAGGTCTTTTTCTTCGAGGAAGGTTTCCAGTTTGCCGAGGTTTTCGTCGATGTTGGCGATCATGCCGTAGAACTCGGCGGGGAGTTTTTTTCCATCGTGTTCGCCGACGTAGGGGGCGGAGTACTTTTCCGCGCAGACATTGGGGACGTGAGGGGTGTTGGTGGGGAGATAGAGGAAGAATGGTTTGTCGTCTGCCTGTTGTTTCTCCATCCATTTCATGGCTTCGTCGAAGAAGATGTCGGTGCAGTAGCCTTCGTATTTTTTGTCGACGCCGTTGTGGGAAAGGACGGGATCGAAGTAAACGTCGGTGTGATTGGTCCAGTGGTCGGCGAGCGAGGTGATGCCCCAGGCGCGGTGGTGAACGGTTTCCTGGAAGCCGCGATCCTGGGGGCGATGGGGGTAGCTATCGCCGAGGTGCCATTTGCCGAAGTGGCCGGTGGCGTATCCGGAGTTGGCGAAGAAGTCGGCCATGGTGGGGAGATCGGCGCGCATCATGGAGCGGCCCTGGCAGACGGCGGTGCAGCCGTTTTTCATGGCGTCGATTCCGGTCATGAGTTGGCCGCGGGTGGGGGAGCACATGGGGGCGACGTGGAAGTCGGTGAAGCGGACGGCGTCTTCCCGGAACTTGTCGAGTTCCGGGGTCTTGAGGACGGGGCTGCCGTGGGCGGAGACATCGCCGTACCCTTGGTCGTCGGTGATGATGAGAATCACATTCGGGAAACGTGCCGTTTCATCCGGATGCGGCTTCGCCGCGTTTGCATTCACCAAGGCTACGCAAATAAATGCTATAACAAGACTCACCTGAAGGTGCAGTGGCGTGGGGGTTGTTTTCATTTTGGTTTGTTGTTGTATTTGTTCCAAATGGATTTCAGTTCGTTGACGACCAGTGATTTGATTTGGAGAGAATCGTTGTTTTTGATGGTGATGGATCGGTTTTCAGGGTCGGGCACGACGACGAAGCTGGCGGCGGCTTGGCCGGTGTTGATGAAGAGTTCTAGGGAGGCGCGATCGACGAGGGCGCGCAGTTGGACGGTGCCGTCGACGGCGGGGGCGGGGATGCGGCGGACGCCGTCGTCGCGGTAGGGCCCGCGTTTGTTCCAGGCGGCTTTTTCTCCTTCGACGCGGGCTTTGTTGGTGAAGACGAATTCCTGAGTGGTGGCGTCGTAGTCGATTTTCAAGCCGCGGACATCAAGGGTGAAGTTCTCCGAGGGTACGAAGTCGAGAGTCATGTCGATTAGCTCGGGGTCGAGTTGGGACAGCTTGGCGTTGGCGGCTTTGGCGGTGAGGTTTTCGAAGCGGTTGGTTTTAGAATAGAGTGATTCGATCTCCTGGACGGGATTGCGGAACATGCGAATGCCGTCCGGGGTGCTGCGTAGGGTGATTTCGGCGGGGATCGACATCTGTTGTGTGAAGGGCATGCCGGCTTCGAGGAAGGGGCGGTAGCCGGGTTGTTTGCTTCGGAGCCATCCGACGTGCACGACTCGTCCTTCCGGGGCTTGGTTGAAGGCTTGGGCGGCGTAGTAGGCGTCACCGTAGTCGAATTTGAGGCGAACGCCGTCGGCGTCCGAGTCTCCGAGGCCGGTCCAGTTTTCGCCGTCGAATTCGCCGACTTCGTATCGGGTTGCGGCGTCGGCGATCACCCATTTTCGGTTTTCCGAATCGCCGTCGATGGCGACGGAATACATATCGATACATTCCGCGGCCTTGTTGGGGATGTCGAGGAAGGGTTCCCAGTTGAGCAGGTCCTTTGATTTCCAGAGGCGGACGGCGCGATCTTCGCCGCCGATCATCATGATGGTGATGAAGCAATCTTCCGGGGGGAAGTAGAAGGCACGCGGGTCGCGTTGGCCGCCGCCGCCGTCGGGTTGGTGTGCAATAACGGGACGGCCTTCGTCGATTTTTGTCCACGAACGTCCGTTGTCGGTGCTGTAGGCACCGCCCTGGAAGAAGGCGGCTTGATTGTCGGGTTCCCGATGTGTGGCGGAGTAGAGGGCGAAAAGCGTTTTAACGTCGCCGTCTTGTTTTCCGAGGGCGTTGTGAATGTCGACGACGGCGGAACCGGACCAGATGGCATGTGGTTCTCCTTCATCCCACATGACATTGGGATAGGGGTTGATGGCGTGGGGTAATTGTTCCCAGTGAATGAGGTCGGTGCTGGCTGCGGCGCCCCAAGATTTCATCCCGGTGTCGTTTTTGTTGGCGACGTGCTGGAAGCACATGATCCATTCGCCGTCGTGGTAGACCATACCGTTGGGGTCGTTCAGCCAATTCTTTCGCGACGTGAAATGAAATTGGGGGCGAAGAGGTTGATCGTATTCGACCTTTTGGTAGGAGGGAAAGGTTGCCCATTCGTCTTCTGATGGGGCAGTCGAAGAGGGTTCGTCCGCCCGGACGCTTGCGAGAAGGAGTGCAAGGAGGGCTCCGATAGGAATGGTTTTCATCGAGGAGTGACTTACTGGTAGATGTTTTTCATCTGCCACGCGTTCAGGTGGATGAGGTTGGCTTCGCCGCCGATGGCGCGGAGGGATACGCCGGTGCTGTCTTCGCGGCCGGGGTAGACGCGGACGGCGGCGCATTGGCCGCCGTTGATGAAGACTTCGACGATGCTTTTGTCGATGAAGATGCGGAGATTGCTCACCGGGCCATCGTGGAGGAGGTAGGGAGCGACTTCGGGCGGGCGCGGCAGGACTTTTTCGATCGTCGACGAGCGGGAAGTGTCGATGGTGAGGGTTCCGTGGGCAAAGACGCGCTGCTTGCGATCACGGCGCACGCCGTCCTTGACCTTGTAACCGGACAGTGGGTTGACGAGGATGCGGGTGTATTCTTCTTCGTTTGGCGAGCGCAGGACTTTGATTTCGATGAGCTTGGCGGATTTCTTCCCGATCTTGGCTTCAATTTCCATGGCGTTGCCATTGATGTTCTCGAGGACGACCTCTTTGTCCTTGGGAAGAACCTGGGAAACGACGCGTTGGTGGTCGTAGCGGAGGGATTCGATATCGCCGGCGGGTTCCACCTGGAGTTTGCCTTCCTTGGATAGTGTCCAGCGCCTTGGCAATGACATGATCTGGTTCCAGTGGTTGCGATCGGGAAGCTGAATGCCGGGGTTCATATTGAAGAGGCCGATGACGGCTTCGGGGTCGTTCGGGTCGGGGCAGGCGGAGGGGGCGTGGGTTCCACCGGGTGAAACCGGGCCGTGGTTAAAATCGCCGCCGTCGGTGACGACGAATTTCTGGCGCTTCGTGTCGTAGTCACCTAGAAGATATTTACCGCCGCTCATGTGGCTGAAGTGGAGCATGATGTGTTTGTTTTGCTCAGGTTTGCCGATGGGCCAGAAGTAGGGGCAGGCGCCGTCGTCGCCGACCATTCCGTAGAAGTCGTCTTCGACGAAGGGATGGAGGTATTCCCAGTTGGCGAGGTCCTTGGAGCGGTGGATGAATTGGTTGCGCATGGTTTTGCCGCCGGGGCCGGTCTTGGTCTGACCGGCGGTGAGGAGGTAGTAGTAGTCGCCTTCTTTCCAGATGCTGGGATCGAAGACTTCGTAGGGGAGGTCGGGGTCGTTTTCGTTTTTGAGTTTGATGACGGCGTCGCCGGTGACTTTTTCCCAGTTTAGGAGCAGCGGATCGCTCGAGACGGCGATCATCGTGCCGCGGCCGATGCCGTGATAGGCGGCGATGACGCGATCCTCTTCGACGAGCGTCGTGCCGGAGAAGCATTTGTCTTCGGGGACGGGGTAGATGGCGATGGGGAGGTCGCGCCAGTGGATGAGATCGTCGCTGACGGCGTGGCCCCAGTGCTGGCGAGAGTCTTCGGGCGGGTAGGCTTGGTAGAAGAGGTGCCAACGGCCTTTCCAGAAGCAGAGTCCGTTTGGATCATTGAGGCGACCTTCGGGATTTACGTAGTGGTAGAAGGGGCGGTGCGGATCGTCGGCTTGGGCGGCGCGGGCCTTGGCGAGGCGCTCCATGTAGGGATTGGATGCCAGCTGTTCTTCCTGCTTCTTGAGATTGTTGGCGAAGGTGTATTCAGGGATCAACGATGGTTGGGCCGGCGGGAGGAGGTGTTCGACGACAGGGAAGGGGGCTTTTGCCGGGGCGTTTGCGTTGGCATTTCCGCCTTTCTTTGGTTGTGGTTTGGCGTCGTTCGAATTTTGTTTTTTGGGGCCTTGTTGGTTACCGTCTTTTCCTGCTTTTTTGGCGGGGCTTTTTTCGCCGCCGGCTCCCCGCGTTTTTGAGAAGCCGCTATTGGGGAGCCCGGCTCCTGCGGGAGGAGGTGATTTGTAGAGGTGATCCATGCCTTTGCCGGGGGCTTCTTTTTTGGGAATCCATTTGCGGTGCTCGGCGATGACTTGGGCATGCTTGGGATCGCTCGCGATATTGTGGTGTTCCCATGGATCGTTTTCGTGGTCGTAGAGTTCTTCGGAGCCGTCGCTGTATCGGATGTATCGCCAGCGATCGGAGCGGACGGCGTGGTTGCCGGGGCCTTCCGTCATGAGAGCGGGGCGTTCCCATTCGCGGTTGGGGTTTTTCATGAGGGGCACGAGGCTTTGGCCGTCGTTTTCGGCGCGGGGCGGGAGGCCGGCGAGATCGAGAAGGGTCGGGTAGATGTCGATGAGGCTCACGGGGCGTTCGCAGATGCGCCCCGGTTTGCCGACGCCGGGAGCGACGATGATGAAGGGGACGCGGTTGGCTTTTTCCCAAAGGGTGAACTTCACGCAGGACTCTTTGTCGCCCAGGTGATAGCCGTGGTCGGACCAGAGGACGATGATCGTGTTGTCGGCGCGTCCGGTTTCGTCGAGTTTGTCGAGGAGGCGGCCGACCATTTGATCGGCGTAATCGGAGGCGGCCTGGTAGCTTTGGGTCATGCGTTGGAGGCTGCCGGGTGAGCCGGGTTCTTTGGATGTCGTATTGTCGTAGACCCAGAATTCTTTTCGGACCATGCGCTTGGCGATTTCTCCGACGTCATCGAGGTCGCCTTTCTTCATGACGGGCAGGACTGTTTCGTCGAGGGGGTATCGGTCGAAGGTTTCCTTCGGGGCGTAGAAGGGGAGGTGCGGATTGAAGATGCCGGCGGCGAGAAAGAGCGGTTTGTCCCAATCTTCTTCCATGCGGGCCTCGACCCATTCACACATATCGACGTCGATCATTTTCTGATCGTGTTCACCCCAGTCGAAGCCGACGCCACCGAGGCGGGGGTTGTCGGGCTTTTTGTATCCGTTGTAATTGTTGTTCGGGCCGGGGCCTCGGATGGCGAGTTTTTTGAAGAACTCCTGAAAGGAGGGGTTGTCGGGGCGATCGGCGCCGCTTTTGCCGTGGTGGAAGATTTTGCCGGCGCCGCGGGTGGCGTATCCGCCGTGTTTTTCGAAGTATTGCGGGAGGGTGACGACGTCGGGGACTTTTTCCGCCCACACTTCCGGGTTGCCGTAGACACCGGAGGTGGTGGGACGGAGGCCAGTCATGATGGCAGTGCGTGAGGGGTTGCAGCCGGGTGAGGCGCAGTAGGCGCGATTGAAGAAGGTGCCACGGGCGGCGAGGCGTTTGAGGTTCGGGGTTTGGATGGGGTTGTCGTCGTCGAAGAGAGTCGTCCAATCGTTCATGTCATCGATGGCGATGAACAACACGTCGGGGGAACGTGCCGTTCCATCCGCTTGCGGCTTCGCCGCTTTTTTGCTCGTCTGCTTTTTGCTCGTCTGCTTTTTGCTCGGCTTGGGCGGTTGTTTTTTATTGAGGTCGCCGGCGCGCGCGACGTGGGTTTCGGCGGCTTTGGTGTCGGGGAGGCCGGCGAAGTCTCGGAGCATGGGGAGGTCGCCGGGTTCGGAGATGAGGGGTTTGCCGGTGCCGGCTCTGACGTACCCTGCGGGCCTGGTGTCGGCGGCGATGGCGGCGGCGTGGGCGTCGAGGAGATTGGAGAGTTCTTTGACTTTGGCCGGGTGTTTGGCGGCGAGGTTGTTTCGTTCCCCGAGGTCTTCATCGAGATTGTAGAGCTCGGATTTATTTCCGATGCGGACGAGTTTCCAGGGGCCGCGGCGGATGCCTTCGACTTCGTAGTAGTGGAGATCGTGCGGGGATTTGGCGTTGGGTTTGCCGAGGATTATGTCGAGGACATCTTTACCATCGATCGTGCGGTCGGCGGGGATGCTCGCGCCGGTGAGTTTGGCGAGGGAGGGGAGGAGATCGGTGGTGACGGCGATCTCGTTGGTTTCGCTACCGGCGGGGATTTTCCCGGGCCACCAGGCGATGGTGGGTTCGCGCATGTGGCCTTCGTATTTGGCACCGCCTTTGCCGCCGCGGAGCGAGCCCATGCTCATGCCACCGGCACCGCCGTTGTCGGAGGTGAAGATGACGAGCGTATTTTCGGCGAGGTCGAGGTCGCGGAGGGTATCGAGGATGCGACCAACGCTGGTATCGACTTCTTCGACGTTGGCGCGATTGATGTCGCCTTCGGCTTTCTTGAGGATGTCGGGCCGGGCATAACGGGGGCCGTGGACGTAAGTGTGGGGGAGGTAGAGGAAGAAGGGGTTGTCTTTGTTTTCCTTGATGAATTTGACGGCGTGGTCGGTGGTGACTTCGGCGAGGAGGGATTGATCGGCGCCGTCGGCGACGTGGGCGACGACATCGTTTTGCCGGAGGACAGGGAGGGGGGTGTAGGGGCCGCGATTGGTGAGGGGGTTCCCGCGTTGGTTACCGGGCCACATGTCATTGGAGTAGGGGATGCCGAAGTAATGGTCGAAGCCTTGGGCGAGGGGGAGGAAGGGGATTTGATCGCCGAGGTGCCATTTGCCGAAGCAGCCCGTGGTGTATCCCTTGTCTTTGAGGATCTCGGCGATGGTGATTTCGTCGGGGTTGAGGCCGCGATCTTCGCCGGGGAAGCAGACGGTGCCGTCCATGCCGATGCGATGGGCGTAGGTGCCGGTCAAGAGGGCGGAGCGGGAGGGGGTGCAGGCGGTATTGGAGACGTAGAATTCGCGAAGGGTGTTTCCTTCGGCGGCCATGCGATCGAGGTTGGGGGTTTGGTTGACGGTATTACCGAAGGGGCCGATGTCGCCGTAGCCCATGTCGTCGATGAAGATGAGAACAATGTTCGGGGAACGTGACGTTCCATCCGATTGCGGCTTCGCCGCGGAGGCGAGCGAAGTCAATGAGAGGAGAAGACAAAGAAAGGCGCTGAAAAGGGTAGGCGCGGCGGTATTTGGGTTTGTTTTCATTGTTTGTGTTTTGTTTTGGAGAGGCGGGTTGCTGTTGTTTCCGAGACGAGAAGTGGTGTTGAGAATAAACGGGAGAAAAGGGGGATAATTTAAGATACACCCCATTCCTTTTCGATTTCTTCGAGGGGGCGTCCTTTTGTTTCGGGGACCATGGTTTTGACCCAGACGAGTTGGAGGACCATCATGAAGCAGAAGAAGCCGAAGACCATGGCGGGGGCGAAGGCGGTGACCATCGAGGGGAAGAAAAAGGTGAGGAGGGCGGCGAAGATCCAGTGGGTGAAGCTGCCGAGGGATTGGCCTTGGGCGCGGTGGCGATTGGGGAAGATTTCCGAGATGAAGACCCAGATGACCGCGCCTTGGCCGACGGCGTGGGCGGCGATGAAGGCGAAGATGCAAGCGGGGACGATCGCGTAGTTTTCGGAGTTGAAGGCCCAGGCGCAGAGGCCGAGGGAAGCGATGTAGCCGAAGGAGCCGATGTAGAGGAGGGTGCGGCGGCCGAGGCGGTCGATGAGCCAGAGGCCTAGGAAGGTGAAGATTAGGTTGGTGACGCCAATGCCGACGGATTGGAGGAGGGCGGCTTTTTCTTCGAGGCCGGTGAGTTCGAAGATGCGGGGGGCGAAGTAGAGGATGGCGTTGATGCCGGAGAGTTGGTTGAAGAAAGCGATGAGAAAGGCGAGGAGGATGGGAGTTTTGAGTCGTGCGCTCCAGAAGCCGCCGGTGCTGGAAGGTTCGTGCGCGGCGGCGGCGATTTCGTCGGCCTTGGCCTCGATATCGGCATCGGAGGCGGAAGGGTTGATCAATTTAAGAACGGCGATGCCGCCGGCGCGATCGTTTTTGCGTCCGATGAGCCATCGTGGGCTTTCGGGCAGGCCGAAGCACATGAGACTGTAGATGAGGGCGGGGATGGCTTCGACGCCGAGCATCCAGCGCCAGGCGTTTTCGCCGATGCCACCGAGGAGCGCGTTTGAAGCGAAAGCGATGAGGATGCCGAAGACGATATTGAATTGGAACATGCCGGCGAGGCGGCCTCGTTTTTCGGCGGGGGCGATTTCGGAGATGAAGAGGGGGGCGGCGACGGTGGAAATGCCGACGCCGATGCCCCCGATAAAGCGGGCGAGGATAAACGAATGGACGTCTGTTGCGAGGGCGGACCAGAGGGCGGAGGCGAGGTAGAGGATTCCGATGGAGAGGAGCGTTTTTTTTCGGCCGAAGCGGTCGGTGGGCCAGGAGCCGATCAAGGAGCCGAGAACCGTTCCCATGAGGGCGGCCGAGATTGCCCATCCGTGCATGAAGGGGCTGAGGTTCCACAATTTTTGGATGGTTTGTTCGGCGCCGGAGATGACGACGGTATCGAAGCCGAAGAGGAATCCGGCGAGGGCGGCGGTGATGGACCAGAGGAAGAGGCGGGATTGCATAGGGCGAGCAGGCGAGCGGGCGACCTTTCAGGATGGCCTGAGGGGGGCGGGGAGACAATTTACATTTGTGAGATTTGGTTAAATATCTGTCTGGACAATATCATCAAATGTAACGACAGGTAAGGATGGCAAAGCATGAAGTGATCTCGCAGGCCTTGCGGGCGGAAATTGCGTCGGGGAAGTATGGGGCGTCGGGCCAGTTACCGAGCGAGGCGCAGTTGGTGGAGCGATTTGGGGTGTCGCGACCGACGGTGGCGCGGGCGTTGCGTGATTTGCAGGGGGAGGGGTTGATTCATCGGCGGGCGGGGGCGGGGACCTTTGTTTTGCCGCGGGAGGCGGAAGCGAGCGGGGCGGAAGTATTAGGGTTGTTGGTACCTGAGCGGAGTACGACGGAGATTTTTGAAGAGATTTGCGGGGAGTTGGGGGCCTTGGCGCGAGTGGAGGGATTTGGATTGTTATGGGGGGCGTCGCCGGTGCCGCACGTGGATCGGGATTCGACGCCTGAGCATGCGCGTGAAGTGTGTCAGCAGTTTGTTGAGAAGGGGGTGACGGGCGTCTTCTTTGCGCCGTTGGAATCGGTTTCCGACAAGGATGGCACGAACCAGGAATTGCTTGAGTTATTGCGGCAGGCTGGGATTCCGGTGGTGTTGTTGGATCGGGACGTGACTTCGTTTCCGAAGCGGAGTGGTTGTGACCTGGTGTCGATGGACAACTTCAGCGCGGGGTTTTTGTTAGCGGAGCATCTCATTCGATTGGGGTGTCAGAGGTTGAGGTTTGTGACAAGACCGGGGACGGCGCCGACGGTGGACGCTCGGATCAGCGGGGTGCGGGAGGCGTTGGTGAAGTATGGCTTGGAATCGGATGATCGTTTTGTGGCGCGCGGGGATCCGACGGATGCGAAATTTGTGCGGCGACTGCGGGCGGGGGCGGGGTGTGACGGCGTGCTTTGCGCGAATGACCTGACGGCGGCGGAGTTATTGAAGTCGTTGCAGTCGCTCAAAGTTGATGTGCCTTCAGATGTGCGGTTGGCTGGGTTTGATGATGTTCGGTATGCGACGCTTTTGCCGGTGCCGTTGACGACGATTCACCAGCCTTGCCGCGAGATGGCGGAAGTGGCGTTTCGGGCGATGCGGGAGCGTATACGCGAGCCCTTCATTCCGGCGCGGACGTTGATGGTAGCTCCCCGATTGGAAGTTCGGGAATCGTGCGGGGCGTATCGGCGTTGATGAAAGATGGGGCGAGGGTGCTCGTTTTCCGGAGTATCTGCGTTATGAAGGGTTTTTGGATCATAGGTTCGATCGTATTGATTGCCGGCTTGGTGTCGGTTGCCGGTGGTGCGGAGAAAAGCGGTGGGAGCGAAGCCGCGGAGGAACGGGGCAAGGATTTGCCGACCGAGGTGGCTGCGGTTCTTAAGGAAAACTGTTACAAGTGTCATGGGCCGGAGAAGGAGAAAGGTGATGTGCGGTTTGATACGCTGTCTTCGGACTTCATTATGGATCGGGCGGCGGCGGAAACGTGGCATGATGCTTTGGATGTGGTTTCGATTGGCGACATGCCTCCCGAGGACGAGCCGGAGTTGAGCGAGGCAGAGCGGGAGGTGTTGACGGATTGGATTCGCGGCAAGTTGGACGAGGCAATCGCTGCGACGAAGGGGCAATCGGAAGGTGTTGTGTTGCGCCGTCTGAACAATGAGGAGTATCGATATACGCTGACGGATTTGCTGGGGATCGAGAGCGACTATGGGGCGAAGCTGCCGCCCGATCCGCTATCGCCTGACGGTTTTGCCAACGAGGGGGCGACGCTTGGGATGTCGGCGATGCAACTTGAGTATTATCTGGAGTCTGCGCGCGCGGCTTTGGATTCGGTGCTCATCGAGGGGCAGCGTCCCGCGCGCACAGTGGACGTGGCGGAGGAGAGCGATGGATTGAATGGATATGGTGATGGTAATCCCGGCGAGCGGCTGGGGCGGGTTCACTATTTTGCGTTGCAGGTGGCTGAGCCGCCGCGTTTTGGAAACTTTACGGTGCGGGTGACGGCGCGGGCGGAGTTGGTGAAGGGTCAGGCGGCTCCGCTGATGAGCGTTGATTACGGGAACAAGATATCGGGTGCGATCCAGTTTATTGAGAACCTCGGATTGAGCGCGGTGACGTCGAAGCAGCCCAAAGTGTATGAGTTTACGGGGCGGGCCGAAGCTTTTCCGCTTCTTCCGTTGCAGCGGGGCACGGAAACCGACAAGCAGAAGGCTGACCGGGACAAGTATGTCCAACTCATCACGGTTTCCAACGCCCTTGAGGATGGTGAAGCCGATCCCAAGCCGTTGCCACGGAAGAAAGGTGAGAAGCGATCCAAGAGCCGGGTCTATCCGGAAGATGAGAACTTTCCGAAGATTGTCGTCGAGAAAGTTGAGTTTGTCGGGCACGACTACGATTCGTGGCCACCACGGGCGCATCGGCGCATCTTGTTTGAATCGGATCAATCGGGGGTTGAATACGCCGACGAAGTAATCACTCGTTTTTTTCGGCGAGCCTGGCGTCGTCCACCGACGGATGCGGAGGTTGCCAGTTACCTCGATCATTACGAAGGAATGGTTGCGGATGGCGCGCGTCCTTTTGAGGCGCTTCGCGAGATTCTTGCGGTCGCCATTTCTTCGCCGAACTTTTTATACCTTGTCGAACCGCGAGCCGACGGGAAGGGGCGCCCGCTTGACGATTACGAGCTGGCATCCCGGCTTTCTTACTTTCTTTGGAGCTCCATGCCTGACGCGAAGCTTTCGGCGCTTGCGGACGAGGGCAAGCTGCGGGAGCCCGGTGTTCTGGCGTCGGAGGTGGCCCGTCTTCTTGCTCATCCGAAGTCGTCGCGTTTCGTGGACGCTTTTTCGTCGCAATGGTTGGACCTGGCGGGCGTGGATCGTATCGCCGTGAACCCGGAGTATTATCCGGACTTTGACGTGCGCATGAAGCCCGACTTGATTCGGGAGACGCAGGAATTCTTTGGCGAAGTGCTTCGGACAGACAGTTCGGCGCTGCAGTTCCTGGATGCCGATTTTACGATGGCGAATGCCGCATTGGCGCGGCACTATGGTTTGAAGGGGCCGCGGACGCACCGATTTGAGCGGGTGTCTTTGAAGGGGACGAAGCGGCCGGGTGGCGTTTTGGCGCATGCCTCTTTTCACCTGACCAATTCGGACGGGGGTCAGTCTCATCCGATCAAGCGGGCGGTGTGGATACTGGAGCGGCTTTTGCATGATCCGCCGAAGCCTCCGCCGCCGAATGTGCCCTCGCTCGATCAGATCGACAAAGACTTCGCCAAGCTTTCGATTCGTGAGCAGATGGAGATTCATCGTCAGCAGGCGGCGTGCAACGATTGCCACAAGGGGATCGATCCGTGGGGAATTGCCCTTGAGGGATTTGATGCGCTTGGGATGGCTCGGGAAGAAGTGCAGCGTCCGATCGGGAAGGGCGGGAAGATGGAGAATACTCCCGCGGTGACGGACACCGTTTTACCCGGCGGGCACGCGATCGACGGTCTTGAAGCGTTGCAGGCATACCTTCTGGAGGAGCGTGAAGAACAATTCACGCACGCCCTGAGCGCCAAGCTTTTGACGTATGCTTTGGGTCGACCGCTGGAGCTCGAGGATGGGCCGGCGGTGGAGGAGCTGGCCCACGAATTTGCCGCGGAGGGGCATCGGCTACCCTTTCTGATCGAAAGAATCGTTCTCTCCGAGCCGTTTCAGAGCAAGTAGATCTCCGCTCCGACGAAAGGCCCGAAAGAGGCTCAGGGCGAAACCTTATTTTGGATATGAAACTTGACCGCCGGACTTTTTTGCGTGCCTCTGGAATCTCGCTGGCGCTTCCTTGGTTGGAAGCGATGGGGGCTCCGGTTGAGGCGGCCAGAGCGCCGAAGCGATTCTGCACGGTTTATTTTCCGTATGGGGTGGCGATGCCCAAAGATGACAATCCGGACAAGGCTTGGGGCTGGTTTCCGGAAGGAGAGGGTGGTCGTGATTACGTTCTCAGCAAGGCGATCGAGCCATTGGCGCCGCATCGTGACAACATGACGATTATGGGGGGGCTTTCTCATCCGCGGATGTGGGGGGGCGGAGGGCACGACAGTGGCGACACGTTTTTGACGGGTGCGGAGTTGCGTCGGGGTGGGAGTGACGGCGCTCTTAAGAACACGATTTCGTTGGACCAGGTGATTGCGGAGCATCTTGGGGGTGAAACCCGGTTTCGGTCAGTGGTATTGTCGAACGATGGCGGCGTGGGTATTCCGACGCGGGCGAACACCCTGTCATTTAATCGGGAAGGGCAGCCGATTCCTTCTTTGAACCGGCCGGCTTTGGTGTTTGAGCGTTTGTTTGGTTTGAATGATGATTCGATTGAGGCTCAGCGGCGGAGGTTGACGCGCACGGGCAGTCATCTTGATCTTCTCTTGGACGAGGCACGCGGTCTTAATCGAAGATTGGGCAAGCGGGACCAAGAGAAGATGGATCAGTATCTGACATCGGTGCGGCAGGTGGAGCAGCAAGTGGAGCGATCAGCGGCTTGGCTCGACGTGCCGAAGCCGAGAGTTAATGCGACCGGACTCACGCTGGACGCGGATGACAGCACTCCGGGTGAGCTTATTCAGACCATGCTGGATTTGATGGTGCTGGCTTTTCAGACGGACTCGACGCGGATTGCGACTTATCAGTTGGCGAGCATGCACGGGGCGATCTCGGTGGCGACGACTTTTCCGCAGCTTTTGGGGTATGCCAACAATATGCATTCGTTGGCACACGGGGCGAACAAGCCCGGGGGTGCGAAGAGGAACGGCGAGTGGCAGGCGTTTCTCGCCACACGGATGAGCGATTTTCTTACCAAGCTGGACTCGATTGAAGAAGGTGAAGGCACGTTGCTCGACAACACGCTGGTTTATTACGGGAGTTCCAACAGCAACACGCACAACAACCGGAATTATCCGCTTGTTTTGGCGGGGGCGAAAAACATGGGTTTCAAACATGGCCAGTATCTGCGCTATGGGGAAGACACGCCGCTTGCCAACTTATATGCCACGATGCTTGAGCGTCTTGGTACTCCGGAAGGTTCGTTTGCGGACTCGAATGGAACGCTGCGGGAAGTGGTGATTTGAGTGGCGGCGTGGCGCGGTTACTTTGTTGAAACGCCTTGCTCCCGGCGACCGAGGGGGCTTTAGTCGACCCATGAAAACCTCCTTTCTGTCTATTTCTATTCTTCTGGCTGCGGCCACGTTTCTGATGCCCGTTTTTAGCGGGGCCGCCGAGAAGCCCAACTTTGTGATCATCTTTGCGGACGACCAGGGGTATGGGGATTTGGGATGTTTTGGGTCGGAGACGATTGACACGCCGCACATCGACCGGATGGCGGAGGAGGGTCGGCGATTTACGAACTTCATGGTGGCGTCGCCGGTGTGCACGCCTTCTCGGGCGGCGTTGTTAACGGGTTGCTATCCGAAGCGGGTGGGTATGCATCAGCACGTGTTGTTTCCGGCTTCGACGAAGGGCTTGAATCCGGACGAGTATACGATCGCGGATCATTTAAAGTCGCTGGGATATGCGACGGCTTGTTTTGGGAAGTGGCATTTGGGGCATCATCCGGAGACTTTGCCGCAGCAGAATGGGTTCGATACCTATTACGGGATTCCGTATTCGAACGACATGAATCATCCGGACAACAAGGGAAAGCCGCAGGGGGGAGTGGAAGGGATGGATGTTCTTTGGGTCGATCCGGAGTCTACGTTGACGAAGTGGAACACGCCCTTGATGGAGAACGAGGATATCGTGGAGATGCCGGTGGATCAGCGGACGGTGACGCGGCGGTATACGGACAAAGCGATTGAGTTTATCGAAGCGAGCAAAGACGGGTCTTTCTTTGTGTACTTGCCGCATTCGATGCCGCACATTCCCTTGTATGTGCCGGATGAGATTCGTGATCCGAATGAGAAGAACGCGTATATCAACGTGATCGAGCACATGGATGCGGAAGTGGGGCGGGTGATGAACACGATTCGGGAGTTGGAGTTGGAGGACAACACGTATGTCATCTATACCTCGGACAACGGGCCTTGGTTGAAGTTTGAGCATCATGGGGGATCGGCGGGGCCGTTGCGTGATGGGAAGGGGACGACGTTTGAAGGGGGGCAGCGGGTGCCGTGTGTGATGTGGGGGCCGGGGCGGATCCCGGCAGGCACCACGACTCATGAATTGATGGGGACGATTGATTTATTGCCGACGATTGCGGCTTTGACGGAGAGTGAGTTGCCTGAGGGGCGGAAGATTGATGGGTTGGATGCGTCGGGGCTAGTGACGGGGGACGCAGAGAAATCGCCGCGGGAAGAGTTTGTTTATTATACCTCGCGGGGAGACTTGGAAGGGTTTCGCCAGGGGGATTGGAAGTTGTTGGTGAAGAAGGCTCCCGCGCCGCGCGGAGCGGCCCGGAAGAAAGCTGGCGGAGGAGGGGCGGCGCCGAAGGAGGAAGTGATGTTGTTTGATTTGAGTGCTGATATGGGGGAGACGGAGAATTTGGCGGAGGGGAATCCGGAAGTGGTGGAGCGGTTACGGGCCCGGATGGTAGAGCTGGATGCGGAGATTGAGGCTAATGCGCGGGAGCCTTGGGAGAAAGAGGAGGCGTAGATATCCGGGTGGCTATCGAACCAGCGCAGAACAAGTGAGTTGAGTTTCCGACAGCATCTTGCCGACCGGGACCTTAGATTTCGAAGGCATCCTCTGTAGTCCAGGCGAGAGTGAGAAGCGGATGAAGAAGTATGTATTGCCGGGGATGGGTGCTTCCAGCGGGATGTATCGAGGGGAGTGGGGGGAACTGGAGGGGGGTGTGTTCTTGGATTGGCCGAGAGCGTTTTCCGGGACGACTGTTCGCGAGCTGGCGGAGGCGGTGGTGGAGGAGAATGGAATTGAAGCGGAGAATGTGGTGATGGGTTCGTCGTTGGGAGGGATTGTGGGGTGTGAGATTGCGGAGATTGTTAAATTGAATGCAGTGGTGTTGGTGGGCAGTGCGCGATCGAAGGAGGAGATATCGAAGTTATTGTCGTTGTTCGAACCGTTGATTGATTATGCGCCGATTGAGTTCGTGCGGCGGGTAGTGGGGAAAGTTCCGGCGGAGATGGGTTCGATGTTATTGGAGTCAGAGGCGGATTTTATCCGGAAGATGTGCCGGGCGATTTTTTCGTGGGAAGGGTTTCAGGGAGGTTGCGAGTTGTTTCGGATTCATGGGCGCCGGGACCGGGTGATTCCATTGCCGGAGGAGGTGGATGTGGTGATTGATGGGGGGCATTTGATCGCGCTGACCCATGCGGGGGAGTGTTGTGAGGCGGTGAACGGGTGGTGGCGGAATACCCATGCTCCAAGTTCCAAATAAATTTAAATACGGAAATTTCAAATGCCAAGGAAAGAGCGCGGTCTGGTGAAGGGTCTGATCCCAGGGTAGGCAGAGTCAACCCTGGGCTAGTATTCGCAAGCCCTTTGGGGTTGGAAACTTCGGAGCGGGCGGGGTTATTTGAACATTTCGTTCTCCTCGTCTCCGCCGCTGAGGATATAGGCGAGGAGGTCGAGGATTTCTTCTTCCTTGAGCATGGAGAGGAGCATGGGGGGCATAGGGGAGACCTTGGAGACCTCGATGCTCTCGACTTCTTTGCGATCGACGTTGACGCGTTGATTGGGATCGGAGAGGTCGGTGTTGAGGGTGACGTTGTCGCCGCCGAGGTTGACGACCACGCCGGTAACGACTTCGCCGTCATTCTTGGTAACGATGATGGGGGCGAATTGATCGCTGATTTCTTTGCTGGGGTTGATGATGGAATCGAGGAGATCGTGGGGGCTGTATCGTCCGCCGGAGCCGGTGAGGTCGGGTCCGTTCATGCCGCCGGCGTTGCCGAAGCGGTGGCAGGCGAAGCAGGCGGCGGCGGAGAACATTTTGCGGCCTTGGGCGAAATCACGATTGGCCATGCCTTTCTGGGCGGCGGCGCTGAGTTCTTCGAGGGTCCACATCTTCGGGGTGCGTCCTGCGAACATTTCGCCGAGGTTTTCGATGGCTGATTTGATCTCTGGTTTCTTGGCGATGAGTTCGGCGTGATGTTTTTTCTCGGCCTCGGTGAAGGTGTTGAGGCTGTCGTCCCGGATGAACTCGATGAATTTGGCGAAGCTGGCGCCGCCACGGTAGTTGGCGGCTTTAAGGAACCATTCGAGTTGTTGTTCGCGGAGTTCAGGAGTCCATCCGGTTTCGAGCATGCGGAGGCTGCGCGCGTATTCCATTTGAGGTTCCTGGCTTTCCGCGGTCGCGATGAGGGCCATGCCTTTGGCGGCGGTATTGGGGGCTTGGAGGTAGGCGAGGGTTTCGCAGAGGAGCCAATTGAGTTCGAAGGAGTCGGCGGGGAAGGCGGGATCGAGCTTGGTGATGAGCGCGTCTATCCGGGCGGGATCGGGTTCACCGAAGCGGACGAGGACGATTTGCGCCAAGCGGACGAAGGTGAGTTTTTCGGCCGGGGTGAATTTATTAAAGTCGACCTCGAGGAGGGAATCGAGGATGTGGTCGCGCGTTTTGGTATCGATCGTGTGACCGGTTTCGGGTCGTTGGCTTGGGGCGACTCCTTTGACGCGTGCGAGGGCGAGGAGGGCGGTGAGGCGTCGGCCGGGATTGGGTTCTGCGAGCGCTTTCTTCTCCCAGGTCTTTGGGGGTTGGTGTTCGAGGACCGTGCGTGCGGCGGAGCGGATGAAGCGGTCCTTGTGATTGAGGTGGGGCCAAGCGGTCTTGATGGCTTTCGGGCTGGCTTTGCCGTGGAACGACTCGAGGCGATGGCGCAATTTGCGGAGCGGTGTCACTTCCGGGGTGAGATCGATGGGTGACGTGTCTTCCTTGCCGGTGTAGGTGACGCGGTAGAGACCGGACTGGACGCGTCGGCCGCCGATCGCGAAATACATGGCACCGTCATCGGGGTGAATGATGACGTCGGTGACGGGGAGCGGGGCGCCGGTGATGAATTCTTCTTTCGTGCCGGTGTAGGAGCTGCCGTCTTCTTCGAGGTGGACGGCGTAAATTTTGCCCCAGCTCCAATCGAGGATGTAGTAGGCGTCCTGGTATTTGGCGGGGAACTTGGCGCCGTATCCGAAGCGGGTTCCGGTGGGGGAGCCGGGCCCGATGTTGACGTTGGCGGGAAGGTTATCGGGATAGAACTCGGGGAATTTGCCGGCGCCGTTGCGCCATCCGTATTCGCCGCCGCTGACGACGTGGTTTACCCGGGTGGGGCGATACCAGGGCGTGTTGATATCGTATTCCATGTCGGCGTCGTAGGTGAAGAGTTCGCCGTCTTTATTCATGGAGCCGCCGTAGATGTTGCGGAAGCCGGAGGCGTACATTTCGAATTCTTTGCCGTCGCGGGAGATTCGGTAGATCGTGCCGCCGGGGGCGAGGCGGTGGCGATTGTGGCCGCGGCCGTCGGGCATGCGGGGGAGGAGATGGTCATCGCCCCAGATTTTTGGGACGGGCGAGGAATCGGGCGTGCCCTCGACGAAGCCTTCTTCGATTTCGGCGTTGTTGCCGGTGATGAGGTAGAAGTATTTGCCGTTCGGGCCGGGCACGACGGCGTGAACGCCGTGGTCGCCTTTTGCGGTGAAGCCGCGGAGGAGTTCGACTTTGTCGAGTTCGTCGTCTCCGTTTGAGTCACTGATGCGGTAGAAGCCGCTGGTGGTGACCTGTTCGTAGTCGTTTACGCCGGCGTAGATGGCGCCGTCGACGAAGACCATGCCATTGATCGCGCGGATATCGACGGGGACTTTGGTGACGTCTTCCGGTTTCAGTTCCTGACCGGGGGGAGGCGGGGTGAACCGGTAGAGGGCGCCGTATTGATCGGAAGCGTAGATACGGCCTTTGTCGTCGCTGCAGAGGGCGATCCAGGACCCTTGTTCGGCGCCGGGGACGGAGTAGACGAGTTCAACGTTGAAGCCTTCGGGGGCCTTGATGCGATCGACGGGGGTGGCTCGGTTTTGGCCGACGACGGGACCGACGGCGGAGGGGCGCTTGGATTTTGTTTTGGCGGCCGGTTTGGCGGGAGGGGTGGTTGGTTTGGCTTTGTTGTTGTTTTTGTTTGCGGGGGCTTTGCGTTTTCTTGGGGCCGGTTTCTCGATGAGTTGGGCGTCGTTAGGGATGTTTGATTTGGCGAACGGGATGACCTCGCCTTTGGGCAACTCGCGGAGTTCGATGTCCTTGATTTGAACGTTCATCGCAGGACCGCGGTGGATTTGGAAGGCGAGAAGGCCGGAGAGGGAGCGGGCATCTTCTTCGTGGTCGACGAGGTCGATGGTGGTTTCGCCGTTGATCTTATGGATGATGTGATTGCCTCGGGCGATGATCGTGTAGGTATTCCATTTTTCGACGTCGACGTCGACGGGATCGCGTTCGGCGACGATCCATTTTTGACCTTGAGGATCGACGACGACATCCTGTCCATTTTTGACGACAATTCCGCGTCCTTTTTCGTCATAGACCATGGCATTGTTTGCGGCGATGGGATGGACGTCGCATTGGTAACCACCGATCGACCATTTGCCGTTTTCGGGCAATTCGCGGCTGCGGTATTGGATACCGGAATTGTTTCCGGATTGCTTTACTTTGGCGCGGAGGATGAAGTCCTGGACTTCGCCGTCTTTCCAGATGAGGAACTGGTTATGCTCGAGTTGTTCGGGCCCCGTGGTTTTTCCTGTGATGACGCCGTCTTCGACGGACCAGATTTCCGGGTTGCCGTCCCAGCCGGTGAGGTCTTTGCCTTTGAAGAGAGAGCGGAATTTGCCGTCCTCGGCGTGTAGTGACAGCGTGGTCAGCAGGAGGGTGAGGAAGAAGGCATTGGTTTTCATGAATGAATTCGTGAAAGGGGGTGTAGACACAAGGTACAACAGGTTCGGGCGATCTTGAACCCGGCGAAAAGGGTTCTTTGGAGGCCTAAGAAACGACCTGTGAACAGGGGCTCTTTCAGGAGGATTGGGGGATTCTGGATGAGGAGAAAATTACGCAACCCCCTCAGGGTTGAGGCCTTGTCCGAGGGGGTGATCCCAGGGTAGGCGGAGCCAACCCTGGGCTGTTTTGCGCAACCCCTTTGGGGTTGTTATCTAGAGAGCGAGCGGGGCGGGGAGAACTGGAACGGCTGAAGCCGTCACTCCAGCGGGCGGGTTATTGGTCGCTCGGGGGAGTGAGGGACCAGAGCTTGAGATTGTCGACGACGGCGCGTTTAGGGACGGCGAAGGCGAGCATGCTTTTCGTGGGGTGGGCGAAGCCAGGCGAGGTGAAGCTCGCGACTTCTTCACCGTTGATGTAGGTCGTGAGTGTTTCGCCATCGTGGAGCGTGACGACGTCGTGCCATTCGCCGATTTTGAGGTCGAGGGGGAAGGACTTGGATGTGGCTTCGATGATGGCGGCGATTTCGTCTTTCTTGGAGGGATCGCTTTTGAAGGGGTAGACCTTTGGGCCGAAGCGGCCTTCGCGTTCGTCGTCGAGCTTAATGGAGTCGGGTGTGATGGTGACGCCGTTGATGTGGCCGGCGTGGACGGGTTCGTAGGATTTGTCGTTGAAGGCGAGTTTGAGAGATTCGCCGTCTTCGAGTTTCATGCGGACGTAGGTGACGGCGGCGTTGAAGGGCTCGGTGGTGGTGAAATTGGTGGAGATGGCGTGGTCGGCCTTGGGTGATATGGTCATGACGAGTTCGCCGTTTACGAGGTCGTTTTGTTTTTCCCCCTGAGCGCGGCTCTTGGAGTTTGTGTTCCAAGGTTCGCCGAGGTCGTCTTCGGTATCGGAGTCTTCGCGATTGAAGTCGTCTTCGAAGAGAACCTTGCCGCGTTCGGCGACGAGGACGGCGATTTCTTTAGGGAGCGGGTGTTGGGAATCGACATCGCCGGATTGGGCGGAGACCCAGTCGCGGTCGGTTTGGGAGAGGCGGTCGAGGGGGAAGGTAAAGCGTCGGCCGTCGGAGGAGCGGCGGATGGTGACCTCGGTGTCGGTCGAGGAGACTAATTCGGCCTCCATGGTTTTTCCGTCGGTGGAGGTCCAGGTGCGGGACTCGGCGGCGAGGGAGAGGGTTGCGGAGAGGAAAGATAGGAGGAGGAAGGTGGCGAGGTGTTTCATGGTGGTGAGAGTGGACTGACCGGGCTAAAGGGTCGCTTCAATGTGACTCATAGAATACCCATGCTCCAATTTCCAAATAAATCTCAATCGTCAGTATCCAAAATTCAACCCGGCGCCTGCATGGGGGGCGTGAATGAATCTAACGGTGGGCGTTTTGGAAGCCAGAAATCTGCAGGTAGGGAGAATGAGGAGGGTTGGAGTTTTTGGAAAGCACTCCCCTCACCCTGACCCTCTCCCCAGGGAGAGGGAATGGGCGGGGGTGTAGCTGGACAATGTGTGGGCCGGAAAGGGGTGTTTAGAGGCGTTTGATCTTGAGGTTTCGGACCCAGAATTTCTGACCGTGGTCCTGGATGGCGATTTTGCCGGAGGCGGCGAGGGCTTTGCCCTCGGGACGAAGTTCATCGATATCGATTTCCTGAACCTTTTTCCCGTTGAGCATTACTTTCAATTTTGATCCGCGCAGGACCACGTTCATGTGATTCCATTCGCCCGCTGGGATGGATGCGTTGACGAGGGGCGGGGATGTTTTGATGACGCCGCCGTTGTCGTGATGGGTGGCGGCTTCTTTGCCGTAGGAATCGAGAATTTGGACTTCGAACCCCGACTGGGTGGGTTCGGCTTCGTCGGCGATGCGGAAGTAGAAACCGGAATTGCCGCCTTCCTCGAATTTGTATTCGAAGTCGCATTCGAAATTTTCATATTCGCCGGGGAGCCAGAGGTAAGCGTCGTAACGTTTCCAGCCTTCTTCGCCTTCGCGGGGTTCGAGGTAGAGGGAGCCGTCCTCTTGGATCTGCCAGTTCCCGGTGGTTTGGAGTTGATCGAGGCTTGTGCCGTCATAGAGGACGGTGAATCCTCCGGATTTTTCTTTCTTGTCGGCCAGGGCGGGAAGCGTGAGGAGGGCGGCTAGGGCGATGATGGGGAGGGTGAGGAGGATGGGGTGTTTCATGGTGGTTGTATTAGGGGATTGAGCGGGAGGAGCGATTGAAATACCCATGCTCCAAGTTCCAAATAAAATCCAATTAACAATTTTCAATTGCCAAGGAGGCAAGGCGAGAACGATTCGCTATTTTTTCTCCTTTGGTTTCTTGGGGGCGGGGGCATCGGGGGAAGTGCCCCACTTGGCCCAGCGATCGCGTTCGTGGCGGGTGCGGTCGGGGTCGCTGTAAGTGCCGGCTTGAACGGGGGTGTGGGATGCCTTGGCGAAAGCGGTCATTTCGGCGAGAAGGTCGGGATGGTTGTCGGCGACACTGGTGGTTTCGCTGATGTCTTCTTCGAGATCGTAGAGTTCCCAGGGAGCGTTTTCTTTGGGGCGGATGGCTTTCCATTTGCCGTTGCGGACGGCGGTTTGTTGACCGTATTCCCAGTAGAGCATGTCGCGATCTTCCTGGGCGTGGCCGGCGGCCTCGGCGCCGAGGAGGGTGGGGAGGATGGAGATGCCGTCGATGTCTTCGGGGGCGGTGGCGCCGGTCAGCGAAGCGAGGGTGGGGAGGACATCGGGTTGGTAGAAGATGAGGTCGCTGACTTGTCCGGGAGCGATTTTTCCGGGCCAGCGGACGAGGTAGGGGATGCGGAGGCCGCCTTCGTAGAGGCTGCCTTTACCGCCGCGGAATTCGTCGCCGGTTTTGGGATCGACATTCGGACCGAAGAAACCGCGCGGGTGTTCTTCGCTTTTGAATCGATCCTGGCCGCCGTTGTCGCCGGTGAAGAAGACGATGGTGTTTTCTTCGAGATTGAGTTCGCGGAGGAGGTCGAGAATTTGGCCGAGGTTATAGTCGACCATGGAAACCATGGCGGCGTAGTTTTTGATTTCCGGATTGAGGTCGGGGTCTTTGATCCACTCTTCGTTTTCGTATAGGTCCCATGCGGGGTCGTCGGCGGGGATGTCATACATGCCGTGAGGCGGGGTGATGGGGAAATAGGCGAAGAAGGGTTTGTCTTTGTTTTCGCGGATGAACTCGAGGCCGGCTTCCATGATGGGGTAGTGGGAGTAGGTGCCGCCTTTGCGACCGCCGATATTGCCTTCGAGGGGGACCTCCTCGGAATTGCGGACGAGGTAGGGGGGGTAGAAGGAGTGGGCGTGGACTTGGTCGTAGTATCCGAAGAAATCGTCGAAGCCGTGGTCTTCGGGGACGCCGGTGGAATCGCGGCCGCCGCAGCCCCATTTTCCGTATCCGCCGGTGGCGTATCCGATGTCCTTGAGGATGGATGCGATGGTGGGTTCGTCTTTGCGGAGGGGGGTGCCGCCGTCGTTGGCGCGGACGGAAGCGTGGCCGGCGTGTTTGCCGGTCATGAGGTTGCAACGCAGCGGGGCGCAGACGGGGGAACCGGCGAGGGCGTTGGTGAAGCGGATGCCTTCGGCGGCGAACTGATCGATGTTCGGTGTTTTGATGTAGGGGTTGCCCATGTGGCCGAGCTCGTAGTAGGCGAGTTCGTCGGACATGATGTAGACGATATTTACTTTTTCGTCGTCTGCTTGGGTCTCGCGCCCTTCTTCGCCAAGGCTACGAAGGGTAAACATCGGCGCTGAGGCGCAGAGGAGGATAACGGAAATAGCGGTGAACAGGGAGCGTGTCGTCATGGTGAGGAAGGTGCCGGTTGGCAGGGTTGTGATTTTTACTTAGGGGCGTATTTGGTGGAGATGGGGGCGCGGCCGGGGGCGGGGGCGATTCTTTGGGTGACGCCTTCGGGTTCTGTGTTGGCGTCGGCGATGCGTTTGTGGAGGGAGTTGGCGAGTTTTTTGACGGTGGCGACGTGTTCGGGATTGGCGGCGAGGTTGTTCATTTCCTCGGGATCGTTTTTGTGATCGTAGAGTTCGTTGCCATCGGCGCCATTCTCGCCCCACTCGGTGTAGCGGTATCGGTCGTCGCGGATGCTGTATCCGGTGTCGTATTGGGTGAAGGCGGTTTGGCGGGGGCGAGCCTTGGGGTCTTCGAGGACGGGGACGAGGCTGACGCCGGCTAGGTGAGGCGGGGCTTCGAGGCCGCAGAGCTCGGCGAGGGTTGGGTAGAAATCGACCATTTCGGCTGGGGCATTGGAGGCCTGGCCCTTGGCGGTGACGCCCGGGCCAGCGATGACCAAGGGGACATGTGTGGCGTTTTCGAAGAGGGTGGTTTTCTGGTAGTGACCGTGTTCGCCCATGTGGTAGCCGTGGTCGGAGGTGAAGATTACGATGGTGTTTTTATCGAGGCCGGTTGTTTTGAGAGCTCTCAGGATGCGACCGATCTGGGCGTCGGCGAAAGTAATGGAGGCGTAGTATGACTGGATGACCTCGCGGGCGGTTTCGACGTCGAGTTCGCTGTGTTCCTTTTTGCGGGTGACGGATTTGGCGGCGCGTTCGGGAATGGTGTCGAGGTATCCATCGGGGATGGTGGGGACTTTGATTTCATCGAGAGGATACATGTCGAAGTATTTCTTCGGGGCGACGTAAGGGGTGTGGGGGCGGTAGAGGCCGACAGCGAGGTAAAAGGGTATTTTGTCTTCGGCGTGTTCTTTAAGGATACGAATGGCTTCGGTGGCAATGATGCCGTCGGTTTGTTCACGGTCTTCGCCATCGGCGGCGAGCCAGCTGAGAGTGCCGCCGAATTGGCCTTCACGGAGGGTTTTGATGAGGGGTTCGTCGGTGACGTCGCGACCGCGGGGGTTGATCGTTTTGTTCCAGGAGTATGGGTCATCGTGGCCGCCGGTGCCGATGTGTTTGGGGACGTTGTAGTGGTAGATTTTTCCGATGCGGGTGGCGAAGTAACCGTTCTCCCGGAACATCTGGGAGATGGTCATGACATTGGGGACGGATTCGCGGATGTAGGCGCCGTTGCGATGGACGAGGGATTGATCGGGGTAGAGCCCGGTCATGAAGGAGGCGCGGCTGGGGCCGCAGAGTGGGTATTGGCAGTGGGCGTTGTCGAAGCGGACGCCGCGTTTGGCGAGGCGATCGATGTGTGGGGTTTTGACCTGGGGATGGCCGTAGAGGCCCATGTCGCAGTTGAGGTCGTCGCAGATGATGAAGAGGACGTTCAGTGGTTCCGAGGCAAGGGTCTCACGCCCTTCTTCGCCAAGGCTACGAAGGGTAAACATCGGCGCGGAGGCGCTGAGGAAAAGAACCAGGAGGGCGGTGAAGAGGTTTCGAGAGTGCATTGTGGGGGAACGGGGGGTAGTTGGAGTTACTTTCGGGGGAGAGGTGTCAGCGTGAGCGGCCGGACCAGATTTGTTCTTTGAGGAGGTTGTGGAGTTTCTTGGCTTGTTCGGGGTGGGAGTCGTAGAGGTCGTTTTGTTCGTAGGGATCGTCTTTGAGATTGTAGAGTTGCGCGGCGGGGGTGGGTTCGAAGGCCCAGGGCTGGGTGATGACGATGGGTTGGGCATCGGGGGTTTTGATTCCGCCGGCGCCTTCGGTACCGAGGATGAGTTTCCAGTCGGCGGAGCGGATGGCCATGGCGCCGGCGTTGGATTGGGTGATGAGATGGCTGCGGACGGGCGTATCGGTTTGGCCGAGGAGGACGGGGAGTTGATTGACACTGTCTTCGCCGGCCCATTCGGGGAGGGGTTCATCGACGAGCGCGGCGAAGGTGGCTATGACATCGGAAAGGGAGAGTAAATTGTCGCTGACGGTGCCGGGTTTGACGTGGCCGGGCCAGCGGACGAGGAAGGGGACGCGGCAGCCGCCGTCCAAGGCGTCGGATTTGTATCCGCGGTAGGGTCCAGCGGCGCGGTGGGGTGAATCCGGGTTGTATCGAGTGGGAGGGATGGGTCCGTTGTCGGAAGTGAAGATGATGAGGGTGTCGTCGAGAGTGTTGAGGCGTTCGAGAGCGGCGAAGATTTTGCCGATGCTTTCGTCGAGCCAGAGGGCTTTATCGCCGCGGAGGCCGTCTTTGGTTTTTCCTTTGAAGCGTTTGGGGGTGTTCGTTGCGGCATGGATGGCGTTGAGGGGGAGGTAGAGAAAGAAAGGATTATCGGCGTGATCGGTTTGCCATTCCTCGAGGAAGGCGATGGCTTCTTTCACGTGGAAGTCGTCGACGGTATCGCGTTGGACGCGCGGGTCGCGCATTGTTCCTTCGTTGTCTTTGGCGGGGGAGCCGTCGACGCGATCGTCGCGGAAGAAGACGGGGACGCGGGTGTTGTTAGAGGGTGTGATGAAGGCGCGGTCGAAGCCGAGTTGTTTGGGTCCGACGGTGGGGGGTTTCGAGTGATCGATGCGATCGCCGATGAGGGCGATGGCCGGTTTGGCGTTCATCCAGACCTGGGTACCCCAGTGCCAGTCGCCGGGGTCGCCCTCGACGGGGACCCAGTCGAGGCCGAGATGCCATTTGCCGAAGACGCCGGTGCGGTAGTCGTGTTTTTTGAGGAGAGAGGCGAGGGTGAGGCGGTTGGGGCGGATGAGGGATTTGCCGTATCCGGGGAGGACGCCTTCGCGGAGTTCGGTCCGCCAGCAGTATCGGCCGGTGAGGAGGGAGTATCGGGTGGGGGTGCAGACGGCGTGTGGGGTGTGGGCGTTGGTGAAGCGGGCGCCTTCGGCGGCGATGCGGTCGATGTTCTTGGTTTCGAAGGCGGCGTCGGGGTTGTTGCAGGAGGCGTCGCCCCAGCCGAAGTCGTCGGCGAGGATGAGGAGGATATTGGGGTGGGCGGCGCCCGCCGACTCGGGTTGATGATCGGCTGCGGCGACGGGGAGAGCGACGGAGAAGATGAGGGCAGTTACAAGCGGGCGCATGGTCAGTAAGAGGGCGAGGACTAGTGATTAAGGGTATTGTTAAGCTGCTTGGTGAGTTTTTGGACGATTTCGGGGTTAGCCTCGGCGATGTTGGTGGTCTCGGTGGGGTCGGATTTGTGGTCGTAGAGTTCGACGTAGACGGGCTCGGCATTGGGGTCGCGGTAGTCGCGCCAGAGGACGAGGCGGTAGCGGTTGTTGCGGAGGGTATATCCCATGAGGTGGTTCTCGAAGAGGTCGCGGTCCCAGGTGTCGCCTTGCTGGGTGATGATTCTTTCTTCGACCTCTTTGATGAGAGGACCGAAGAAGGTTTGGCGCATGCCATCGGAGAGGGGGTTGGCGGCCCATTCGCGGAGGGCGGGGTTCGGGAACTGGCTGATGGCGGCGGGTTTCCATTTTTGGGAAGGATCGTCGAGGAGGGGGACGAAGCTTTTGCCTTCGAGGTGGTCGGGCAGGGGGACGCCGGCGAGTTCGCAGAGCGTGGGATACATGTCGACGAGTTCGACGAGGGCGTCGGTGCCTTGGCCGCGCGTTTTCATATCGGGCGTCCAGATGATGAGGGGGACGCGGGTAGCGATTTCGTAATTGGTGGCTTTGCCCCAGACGCCCATTTCGCCGAGGTGCCACCCGTGATCGCCCCACACGATGATGATTGTATTATCGCGGACACCGGCTTCTTCGAGGGCGTCGATCATGAGTCCGATCTGGGCGTCGACGTAGGAAACGCAGGCGTAGTAGGCGTGGAGGAGGGTGCGGGCGAGGTCGTCGGGGATAGGGCCTTCCTTGGGAATGCCGTGGCGGGTGCGAAGTTCAAAGGAGGCGTGAATGCCGGTGGCGGCGCCGTCAGTGGGCGCGTCGGTTTGAGTGGCGAGCTTGATATCGGCGGGATCGTAGAAGTCCCAGTATTTTTTCGGGGCGATCCAATTGAGGTGTGGTTTGGAGAAGCCGAGGCCGAGGAAGAGGGGTTGATCTGGTTTCTTTTTGAGGTGGTCTTTCAGAGTGGCGATCGCGAGTTGGGTGTTGTATCCGTCGGAGTATGCGTGGTCGGGGACATCGGCGTTTTCGTAAGCGGGACCGTGGATGAGTCCGCCGGAACCTTCGGGGCCGTATTTGGCGAGCATCTTTTCCTGGTTCTCCAGTCTGATTTTTTGGTTCTCGGGTTTTTGGTATCCGCCTGGTGTGTTGGGACGGGGAACGCCGACCGTGTTTCGGGCGGGCAGGCGCGACCATGAGTGATCGTTGTCGGTCATCTTGCCGTGGTAGATTTTGCCGCAGTAGACCGTTTCGTAGCCATTGGCGATGAGGTGTTGGGGGAGCGTGATGATGTCGGGGTTGAGATCGCGGAAGTAGGCGAAGTTTTCGATGACGCCGATCGAGTCGGGGCGGGCGCCGGTCATGAGGGAGGCGCGGGAGGGGGAGCAGATGGCTTGTTGGCAGTAGGCGCGGTTGAACTTGAGTCCGTCGGCGGCGAGTTGGTCGAGGACGGGGGATTTGGCGATGGGGGAGTCGTAGCAGCCGAGTTCGGGGCGGAGGTCGTCGATGGCGATGAAGAGGATGTTCGGTTGTTCGGCGGCGACAGTCTCACCCTGAGACGCGGAGGCGCTGAGAATGGAGAGGATAAGACATCTGAGGAGCAGAGGGAGGGTAGACAGCAGAGATTTGTTCATGGTCAAAGTAGCACTGGTATGGAGGGGGAGGAGTGATTCTTGGAGGGGCAATGTGGACGGTCGGGATGATCGTCTTCATCCGACTTCACCAGAAGATCAGGGTGAACTATTGTTCAAAGGTATGGGGAGAGAAAAGATTTTGTTGTTATTTTGCCTAAATCTCTTCCTTGGCGACCTTTTACCTTAGGAACCCCTGTTTTTGTCCATGGTTTGGGCTTGGCAGGTGATTTGGATTGGTGACTGGAAAGAGAATGCCCCCTGAAGATTCAGCGACCGGAGATCGCGACGAACCATCGGTATCCATTGGAGTGCCGGAGGTTGCTCAACTCTTGATCGAGCATCGGGCTGCGTTGTTGGGGTATCTGCTTTCGTGTGTGCGTCATTTCGCCGACGCGGAAGATTTGTTTCAAGACGTGTCCTTGGCGGCGATTCAATCGGCGGGTGACTTGAGGACCCGGGAGGGATTTCTTCCGTGGGCGCGCGAGATTGCGCGGCGGCGTGTGTTGGCGCATTTTCGAAAATCGAAGCGCATGGCGCCGATCGATCCCGAGTTGGCGACTCGCTTGGCGGAAACCGCGGCGGAGATAGATGTCGCGAGGGAGGTTCCAGAGCGGATTGAGGCATTGCGGGCTTGCCTTGATGCTCTGCCGCTGGAGAGCCGAAAGTTGATTGCGCTTCGCTATGAAGACCACCGGCGTCCGGTGGAGAAGATTGCCGAGAAGTTTGGGCGATCTGTTCAAGCGACGTATGCCATTTTGAAACGGAGCCGGCTGTTGCTGCGGGATTGTGTTGACCAGAAGCTCAGCCAAGGAGCCTGAAATATGAAGATCGAACCTCAAGACACAGAGCGATTGCTTTCCTACCTGGCGGGTGAACTCGGTGTGGACGACGTGAGGGCGCTGGAGGAGCGGTTGCTTGCGGAAGAGGATTTGAGAACGGCGCTCTTGAATTTGTCTATTGAAGAATCGGTGTTGGTCGACTGGGCCAAGACCGAACGAGTTTCAGTTGTTCTTGATAACGGTGTTTTTGGTGGAGAGAAGGAGAATGTTTCTGGAGATGCGAGGGGGCGGGCGTTTTCTGATCGAGTGCGAGCGTCGGGATGGTGGGCGGCGGCTGCGGTTTTTGCGTTGAGCTTGGTAGGGCTTGCTTGGATGGGGCTGGGAAAAGGGGGGGAGGCTCAGCGGGGGGTGGCGGACTATGTTGCTTCGATCGATGCCAGTTGGCGGGGTGAAACGCCTGTGCTGAACGCGTCAATGGCGGTTGGGCCATACGAACTTGACCGTGGATCGGTTGATCTTCTCTTTGCGGAAGGGGCCCGAGTGAGTGTAAGCGGGCCGGCCCGTTTTGAGCTCAGAAGCGCGAGACATATTCATTTGGATTCGGGCAATCTTGTCGCTCAGATTTCGGATGAGGCGCTTGGTTTCATTGTCACTTCGCCGCAATCCGAAGTCGTTGATCTGGGCACAGAGTTTGGGCTTTCCGTGGATAAGACGGGACGGACAGATGTTCATGTCCTTGATGGGCTGGTGGAAGTTTTGCCCGTGAACAAGGCCGATCCGGCCGAGGGGAGGGAAGGAGTGATGATCGCCGAAGGGGAAGCACGGCGGTTTGGTGACCCGTCCGACGGTGACGCCATTGTTATTCCCGTATCCTCACGAAGTGGTCTTGTTGGCGACCGGCATGTGAACGGGTTGGGCGTGCGTATGCTTCGGGGGTCAGTGAGAGTGGCGGACGGTATCACGCAAGACGACCTTCGAAGAGTGACCGAAGGGCGGAATTGGATTGATCTGATCGTGGAACGAAGAGGTGTGGTTCTTACCGAGGCGCTCGACGTTTCCATTCAGTCTCCCGGTAGCTATCGCGACTTTACCGATCTTCAGGAGACGGTTGGATCCGGTGAATCAGTCGACAGTTACCTGTTGCACTTTCGTCCGAACTCCACCAGCGAGGTGAGGGGTGTGATTCAGTTTGACCGGCCTATTGTCGCGGTTTTGTGCTCCGGGGAACATCTCGGTGCGTCTGATTCCCTGTTTGGGGTTCCGTCGGTTTACTATCCTTCCGGCGCCAATTCTTTTCGTGGACTGGAACCCCATGGCACTGCGGCTCGTGGCCTCCAGGGGAGTGACGCGGAAGAGTGGCAACCGGATGAGATCGTGCTTTCGCAGGATCGAATGACCCTCAGTATCCGCACGTTTGCCGGCGTCGAGCGGGGGTTTGATCAGATTCGTATTCTGACGGAGGTGAACTAGGAACTGTATCATGAGAGTCTCCGTCATAGTTCTATCCTTTTTGTGCGCGGTCTCGCCGTTTAGCGGCAGCGACGCGGCGGAAGCCACGGGCTTTGTTCGCGTTGAGCAGATTGACGGCGTTTGGTGGTTCATTGGTCCCGATGGGGATCGCTTTGTCAGCATTGGCGTCAATCACATCGAGCCGCATCTTTGGTTAGCGCCATACAACCAAGAGGCGACGCTTGCGCGGTATGGAGAGGACATGTTGGTGGAGGGAAGATTCAATCCGAACGGCGAGGCGGCGAGGAAGTGGATTGATGCGCAGGTGAAGACGAGCAAAGGGATGCATTTCAATACGTTTGGCGTGCACACCCATGGTTCGATTGAACCCGACCTGTATAAGGATCAGATTTACTATGTGGCACGGATGGACACGGCGCCTTTGGCGGGGTGGCGCGAGCGGAAGGGGCAGGGGCCGCGGCCGGATGTCTTTTCCGAAGATTTTAGGGCCTTTTTGACCGCTCGTGTCGCGGAGGTTTGCGCCGAGCACAAAGACAGTCGAAATCTGCTGGGCTATTTGTATACGGATGTGCCGAGTTGGGTGATGGGGATGGCGGACCGGAAAGCGTCGGGTGAGGACAGGATGATTTATCCGTGGGTGAATGCGATTCTCGGATTGGGTGAAGCTTCTCCAGGCAAGCAACGTTGGATTGAATTGCTTAAGGAGCGGTATTCGAGTCCGGAAGCGGCGGCGGCGGTGTGGGGAATCGAAGTGAGCCCCACGTATGGGATTTCGTGGAGGACACTGGCGCGTCAGACGAATTGGTTTGAGCCGACGGACGGGGAGAAAGCGGATGGGGACATGGTGGCGTTCATGTATTTGATTGCGGATCGGTGGTATGGGCTGCATCGGGAAGTGATTTTGGAGCATGACCCCAATCATTTGTTGTTGGGGGACAAGAACATGACTAACTGGGTGTATGAGTGGGTGTTGCCGGCGTTGAAGGAGCATGTCGATGTGGTGGCCGTTCAGTCCTATGAACGGTGGCCGGAAGAAGTGAAGGCCTTGGATGAGATTTACGCGGCCGTGGGAAAACCGATTTTCAATGGAGATGGCTGCTTTGGTTTTGCGCAGCCGGAGCAGCAGGAGTGGGGGGTGAAGGGGTTTCGAACGGGAGCGAAGAGTTTTGAAGATGTGGCGAAGTTTTACAGGGAGACACTGGAAGGGATGATGGAGGCCCCCTATATGGTGGGATGGCATCACTGCGGATATCTGCAGCAGTGGGATGAGGCAGAGCGGGGGGATTCGCCCCGGAATGAGAATGGATTTTTGGATCCCTTTGAGGAGGAAGTAACCGTTTGGACGGACGTGATTCGGGAGACCAATCTAAGGGCGGCGGAACTTCACGAAGCGGCGGGCGGGGAGAGTTAAATCAATCAGACCAAACCGGAGATATGAAATCGAAATCGTTAGTGACCACCTTGGCGGCATTTGCCGGGATTGCGTACTTTGCCTTTGCGGATGAACATTCATTGGACAAATACGGCGGCTATACCGGCATCAAGGGTGAAGCCACCGGCTTCTTTCATTTTGAGAAGATCGATGGTCGTTACTGGTTTATCACTCCCGAGGGGAACGTCTTTTTTCCAGTGGCCTTGAGTCATCTCTATTCGGGTGAGAGCGATCTCGCGGCGAAGAATGTTTATGGGGGTGACGCTGATGCGTGGCTGAAGGACAGTTTTGAGAAGGCGCGAGCCATGGGGTTCAACTCTGCGCTGGGCAGCGCGACGAGTCCGGAGCGCAATCTCAACGGGTTTGTCGACGTGGAGAAAGCCGAGGCCCTTTTTCGGGAGAACAATTTTCCGTATGCGGTGGGGGTTATCCTTTTGAAGCATCCCTGGGAGTTTGTGGATGGAGAGACATTGCCGGATATTTTTGATCCCAGCTATAAAGTGCTGATTGAAGAGCGGGCCGAGGCGGTTTGTCCGAGATACAAAGATGATCCGCTGGTGATGGGCTACTACTATGGGTTCGGCGCATTTAACAAGGCGGATCAGTGGGTGAATCATCACCTGTCATTGCCGCCGGGAAGTCCGGGGCGGGACGCGATAGTGGATGTGCTGATTAAGCGGTATGGAGATGATGTTGCTTCGTTCAACGAGACGTATGGAACGGAGCTGGAGACGATCGGCGCTTTAAAAGACGAGGTGGAGCTTTCTTATGAAGCCGCTTACGAGCGGCGGAATTTTCCGAGTGTGCGTCCGACATTGGACGAGGATCAGCTTGCGGATTTCGAAGCGATTATTCAGCACATGTGTGTGACGTTGTATCGAATCGGCCACGATGCCATTCGGAAGCACGACGAGAATCATTTGATTCTTGGGTCCTTTATCAAGGAATGGGCCTTGGACGAGGAGTCGTGGAAGGCGGCCGCGCCTTATGTTGATGTCATGGCGCCGCAACATGTCAATCGGGAGATCGATGTGAATGCGATTGCGACGGCTGTGGACATGCCGATCATATTTTCGGATGAGTATTTTGGGTTTCACTATCCTGAGCAGGCGATGGGTCATGGGGCGGTGGAGAGCCATGACGCGCGTGGAGACATCTACCGGGCAAATTTGATGCGGCATTGCAAGGATGCTCAGGTGATCGGGGTGACCTATTGCGCGTGCCTGTTTGACCAGGGGGGGAACACGCTGATCAAGGGGAACCAGAACGGATTTTACGATCTTGAAGGCAATCCGCGTCCAAAATTGATCGCTGATGTGACGGAGATGAATCATGCGGTCTATAATCATGCGACGCAGCCGGCGGACGAGGAAGAGTTGGGGCGTTTGCACGACGAGCTGTTTGCGACCTGGGATCAGTATCAGGTCCGGCCGCATCGACCGGCGAACATGCGAGGGAAGGGGGGCGGTGGGGCGAGGCAATCTAGGGTTGGCGGAGGCGGAGAATAGCCTCAGAATTCAACCATAAACAATAGCACAACATGAATCGACGTCATTCTCTCAAGCTTCTCGGCGGGGCTGCTCTTGCGGTACCCGCCTTTCATCATCTTTATGGGCAGGGCGAGGCCGAGCTCGACCGCTTTGGCGGCTGGACGGGGAAGCAGTTTGAGGCGACGGGATTTTTTCGCGTGGAGAAGGATGATCGGTGGTGGTTGGTAACGCCTGAGGGAAATGCGTTTTTGAGCTTTGGGATCAACCATCTCACCCCTGATGTTTTTCGGCAGAAATTCAATCGCGAGGCATGGCAGAAGAAGTTGGGGATCGATGATTCGGATGATTGGGCTCAATTTGCGCCGGCGTTGCGGCGGTGGTTTCTCCAGACCTGTGAGGATTACGGATTCAACACAGCGGGGGTGCACAATTCGTTGCCGATCATCAATCAGCCGAAGCCGGCGATTGCTTACATGCAGCCGATTCGTTTTGTGAACATTCCGCACTGGCAGAGTGAGATTCCTGACGAGAACTTTGTAGATGTCTTTTCCGAGGCGTTTGCCGAGAATTGTGATCGTCTTGCCAAGGAGGCGGCGGCGCCGTTGAAGGATGATCCCTATCTCCTTGGGTATTCGATGACGGACTGTCCTTTGTTCACGGAGGAGGACTGTCGGGAGCGACCGGATGTGATTGGCGGGGCGCGGCGTGAATCGCGGATTGGATGGCCGCGGCGATTGCGCAACTTTGGGGCGGATGCTCCGGGCAAGCAGGCATACGTGGAGACGATGCGGGAGATTTATCGTGATCGGATTGAGGATTTCAATGCGACTTATGGGACGAAATTTGCGTCATTTGATGCGCTTGCGAGTGCGGAGAATTGGCGTCCGGGGACGGACCTTTCGAACGGGAACGAGACGCGGGACAACGTCGAGTTTCTCAAGGTGGTGGTGGCCCGCTACTATGAGACGGCGCGGGATGCGATTCGCCGGTATGATCCGAACCATTTGTTTGTGGGGGACAAGCTCAACGCGAACACGGATTCGCTGGATACCGTGCTGCCGGTCACGGCGGAGTATACCGATATTCTTTTATACCAGATGTATGCGCGGTATGAGGTGCAGGAGCCTGGGCTGGATCGTTGGGCGGCGATCGTGGACATGCCGGTGATCAACGGGGATTCGGCGTTCACGATGATTACGGACACTATGCCGAGGCCGTATGGACCGGTTGCGGATTCGCTGGAGGAACGGGCGCAGTGGACGGATGAGTTTTTCCGGGCGGCGTTTGCGCGGCCGGAGTTCGTGGGGTGGCATTATTGCGGGTTAGTGAATGCGACCAATTTGATTGCGCGCAAGCAGGCGCGACAGCATTCGGGGTTGGTCGATATCTATGGCGAACCGTATCTGGAGTTGCAGGAAACGATCAAGACCGCGGCGAACGAGCTTTACGAGATTGGGACGGGGAAGGCGTGATGAAGCGGGGAACCAAGTGGATCGTCGTTGCGCTGGCGTTGGCTGGTCTTGGGTTGTCGGGGCTATCGAGTGCGGATCAAACGCATGATCGAGGGCCGAAGAATTTGGGATCGGTCTTGGTATTTTCGGGGACGGGGTGGTATCGGCATCCCGAGACGGCGGCGATCAGCGGGTGGCTGGCGCGCTTAAGTGATGAGTTGGGAATGCAGGTGGATGTGACGGAATCGGGGAAGGACTTGCTGCAGATACTGGATCATTACGATGTGCTCGTGTTGAACAACAGTAATTCGCTGGCCTCGATTTTGGATGAGAAGCAGCGGAACAAGGTGGAGGAGTGGTATGCGGCGGGGGGTGGCATTGTTGCGTTGCATGCCGCGTTGGTGCGTCAGGAAGAGTGGCCTTGGCTGAGTGAGTTGGGCGGTTGTGATTTCGACAGTGACTCGGAGTATTTGGAGGCGCGGGTGGTGGTGGACCCGGCGGGGAAGGATCATCCGGCGGTGCGTGATTTCGGGGAGGAAGTGATGTATACGGCGGACTGGACGAATCACACGCGTGCGGTGACGGGGTTGGAGGGGTTTCAGGTGTTGTTGCGTGTCGATGAATCGACCTTTGAGCCGGTGCGGGAGTTTTTTATTGAGCGTGGCGGGAAGCCGATGGGGGAGGATCATCCGGTGGCGTGGACGAACACTTTGAATGACGGGCGGTTTTTTTACACGGACTTGGGGCATGATGTGCGGTCTCTGGATACGCCGTTGGGGCGGGGTCATATTCTGGGGGCGATTCGGTGGGCGGCGCGGGTTGACGAGGGTGGCGGCGAGGCGAAGGGGGAATAAGAATTCGCTTTTTCTCCGGCTTTCCGGTTAGTTTGTTCACCCCGAATTATGAAGACCTCTCTTTTGTTTCTGCTGTGTGTTGGTGTGTTCGTCTCGAGCGCGTTGTCGGCATCTGAATTGACGAGTCCGCTTGTTGAGTCCGATCTTGTTTTTGAGGAAGTGGACGGCTATGTGGCGGTGGAGGCGGAGCATTTTTTTGAGCAGAAGAAGGATGATGTGCGGGCGTGGTATTTGACGACGGAGGAAGCGGAGGCGGGATTGGAGCCGGATGCGGACCCGAATCATGTCGCGGGTGCCGGTGGCGGGGCGTATCTGGAGGCGCTTCCGGACACGCGGAAAAATCATGGGGAGAAACTAATCGTGGGGGAGAACTTCATGAATAATCCGGGGAAGATGGCGGTGTTGCGATACAAGGTGTATTTCAACACGCCGGGGAAGTATTACGTGTGGGCGCGGACGCATTCGACGGGGACGGAGGACAACGGGATTCACGTGGGGATTGACGGGGAGTGGCCGGAGTCGGGTCAGCGGATGCAGTGGACGGCGAAACGTCATTGGGCGTGGGGGAGCAAGCAGCGGACTGCGGAGCAGCATGGCGGGGTGCCGGGGATTTTGTTTTTGGAAGTGGAGGAACCGAGGGAGCATGTCATTGAGTTTTCGATGCGGGAGGACGGGTTTGAGTTTGATCAGTGGTTGATGACCATGGATGCGGATTTTGAAGCGCCCGACGGGCCGGTGGAGACGGGGCAATCATTGAAGGCGGGGGTGATGCCGGCGGCCTTTCCGCTGGTTGCGGCTGTGGCTGCATCGACGGAGTCCGGAGGCGAGAAGGCGGGACCGAAACTGCATGGCGATCGGGGCGCGGACGGGAACGGGGACGTGGAGGTGAGTGGTGAGTTAAAGGAGTGGCACAAAGTGACGTTGACCTTGGATGGGCCGTTTGCGCATGAGCGGGACAATGAGCCGAATCCGTTTTTGGATTATCGTTTTGATGTGACGTTCACGCCCGAGGAAGGGAAGGCCTACACGGTGCCGGGGTATTTTGCGGCGGATGGGGATGCCGGAGAGAGTTCGGCGGAGGCGGGGAATCGCTGGCGGGCGCACTTTGCGCCGGATCAGACGGGAGAGTGGCGATACCGGGTGAGTTTTCGGAAGGGGAAAGAAGCGGCGATTGACGTCGATGTGAAGTCTGAGGCGTTGGCGCCGTTTGACGGAGTGGAGGGTTCGTTTGTGGTGGAAGCGACGGACAAGGACGGGCGGGATTTACGGGCGAAGGGGCGATTGGATTACGTGGACAAGCACTATCTTCAGTTTGCGGGCTCGGGTGAGTATTTTTTAAAGGCGGGGGCGGATGCGCCGGAGACCTTTTTGGGGTATGCGGATTTTGACGGGACGCGGGCGAATAATCCGAAGAAACTGGGATTAAAGACCTGGGGTCCGCATGTGAGTGATTGGGTGGAGGGCGATCCGACTTGGAAAGGCGGAAAAGGGAAGGGGATGATCGGCGCGATCAATTATTTGTCGGGGAAAGGCTGCAACGTGTTTTCATTTTTGCCGTATAATGCGGGTGGGGACGGGGACAACGTGTGGCCGTTTGTGGAGCGCGACGAGAAGTATCATTACGATTGTTCGAAGCTGGATCAGTGGGGGATTGTTTTTGATCACGGAACGCAGAAAGGGATGTATTTGCATTTCAAGATGCAAGAGACGGAGAACGACGACAATCGCCGGGGCAAGGGCAAGGGTGAAGGGGGTGTGCCGGCGGCGTTGGACGGGGGAGATTTGGGGCCGGAGCGGAAGTTGTATTGCCGGGAGCTGATTGCGCGGTATGCGCACAACCTGGCTTTGAATTGGAATCTGGGAGAGGAGAACACGCAATCGACGCAGCAGCAGAAGGACATGGCGGCGTATATCGCGGACCTTGATCCGTATGATCATTTGATTGTCATCCACACCTTCCCGGATCAGCAGGACAAGATATACCGGCCGTTGCTGGGGGGAGCTTCGGCGTTGCGCGGTGCGTCTTTGCAGAACAGCAACGTCAAGGATTGTCATAAGCAGATTGTGAAGTGGACGCGTGAGTCCGCGGATTCGGGTGTGCCGTGGGTGGTGGCGTTTGATGAGCCGGGGTCGGCGAGCGAGGGGATGCCGGCTGATCCGGGGTATCCGGGGATGCCGGACGGGTTTGATAATCCGAGCATCGACGACGTTCGGAAGTATGTCTTATGGGGAACGTTGTTGGGAGGTGGTGCGGGAGTGGAGTATTACTTTGGGTATAAGCTGCCGCAGAATGACTTGAACTGTGAAGATTGGCGGTCGCGGGATCAGAGTTGGGATTATTGCCGGATCGCGTTGGAGTTTTTTGCCAAGGAAGAGATTCCGTTTCATGAGATGACGAACGCGGATGGCTTGATCGGCAACGAGGAGCATGACAACTCCGGGTATTGTTTTGCGAAGGAGGGGGAGATTTACTTGGTGTATTTGCCCGAGGGTGGGAAGCGGGAGCTGGATTTGAGTGGGGTGAAGGGGAAATACGGTATGGGATGGTTTAATCCGCGCGTGGGTGGGGCGATCTTCGACGGGGGTGAGGCAGAAGGGGGCGAGAGCGTCTTGTTGGAGGCGCCGGGGAAAGATGATGGCGACTGGCTGGTGGTGGTGCGGCGGCGGTGAGGCTGTCGGTTACTCCGACGGCAGTTCCGGGCGGCTGAGCGTGCCGTTTTTGTCCGCGTCGAAGTAGTTGAAGGCGTTGGTGCGCTTGGTTTCGTCAAAGGGGACGCCTTTTTTATCGTCGGCGGCTTTGGACCAGGCGAGCCATTCGGTTTGGGTGATTTTGTTGTTCTTGTCTTTGTCGATGGCGGCGAACCAGTCCCAGGGTTTGGCTTGGGGTGTGACAGGGGTGGCGTTGGGGGAGGGCTCACCGCGGAGGGCGACGAGTTGGTCGTGGAGAGATTGTTTGGTGGCGGTGTGTTCGGGGGACTCGGAGAGGTTGGTCCATTCGTGGGGATCGGTGGCGTGATGGTAGAGTTCTTCTTTTCCGTTGTTGTATCGGATGTATCGCCAATCCGCGGTGCGGAGGCTGTAGTGATGAGTGGAATTCGGGGCCCATCCGCCAGCGACAACGGTGAGAGCGCCGCCGGGGCCGTCCCAGGTTCCGTTTTCCGGGTCTTCGATGAAGGGACGGAGCGAATGACCGTCTAGAGGGCGACCGTTTTTGTTCTTCATGGTTTTGGTCGAGAGGTCACAGAGATCGACGAGGGTTGGGTAGAGATCGATGAGGGAGACGGGGTGTTCGGCATTGGTGCCGGGTTTGCTGAGACCGGGGGCGCGGATGATGAGCGGGACGCGGGCGCTTTCTTCCCAGAGTGAGTTTTTGTAGACGTGTTGTTTTTCGCCGAGGCTGAAGCCGTGATCTGAGGTGACGATCACGATGGTGTTTTCGGCGTAGCCGCTCTCGTCAAGGGCGTCGAGAACCTGGCCGAGACACTCGTCGACGGCGGCGACGCAGGCAAGATAGGCCTGGGTGTATGCTTTGAGGCCGGCTTCGACCGTGTTATATCCCTCATCAAGCCCGCGATAGGTCATGAAGCCGCGGGACTCGGGATCGAGTTCGGGCAAGTGAGTGTCGGCGAGGTCGTTTTCGAGGGACTCGGAGAGTTTGATTTCTTCAATGGGGAAAAGATCAAAGAATCGTTGTGGGGCGACCAAGGGGGTGTGCGGGCGGATGAAGCCGACGGCGAGGAAGAAGGGTTTATTTTTGGAGTAGCTTTTGAGGAAGTCGGCGGCCCAGGCGGCGTTTTGTTCGTCGGGGGTTTGGTCGCGGTCTTCGTCGGAGGCGTAGTGCCAGGGTTGGTTGGGCTTTTGCCAATTCCCGATGACCCAACCGGCGTCGTTTTGGCCGTTGAAGGGGACATCGGAGAGTGGGGCAAAGGTGGCGTCGAGGCTGCCGAGTTCGTGAAGCGATTCGGGGATGGAGGGGTGCGGGACCGTGTTTTGGCCGTCGAATGGGACGGGACCGTAATCGGCGCCATATCCGAACTCGTTGTATTCGCTGCGGCGGTGGCGATGCATTATTTTTCCGGTGCCGGCGACGTGGTAGCGATTGGCTTTGAAGTGGCCCATGAGAGTGTTGGAATTCATGAGCACAGGGATTTCGAACCACTTGTCGAACTTGTAGTTTCCCGAGGTGGAGGGGTAGATGCCGGTGAGGAAGCTGGCGCGTGAGGGGGCGCAGATGGGCGCGTTTGAGTAGGCCCGTTGGAAGCGGACGCCGGTAGCGGCGAACTTGTCGAAGTTTGGGGTGAGGGCCTGGGGGTGGCCGCCGAAGCCCGAGACTGAGTCGTTAAGGTCGTCGCAGATGATGAGGACGACGTTTGGTTGGTCGCCGGCGGCGAGCGCTGTGAAAGGAGTAATGGCGAGATAGCCGAGGACAAGGGAGAGGTGGACGAAGAGCGAAGGAAGGATGTGGGACATTATTGCGCCGGGGTTTGGGGCTAGTCGACTTGGAACGTGGATTCGTAGCTGGGCATTTCTGTCTCCTTCCAGTATTTGGCGCCGTTGGGGTTGTCGAACCAATTGGGATCGGTGTGTGAGTCGCTCCATTTTTTCGCTTGGCCGACCATTTCGCGGACGCGTTCGGGATACTGGGGAGCGAGATCGTTTTGCTCGGCGATATCTTTGGCGAGATTGAAGAGTTGCCAGGGGGCGTTGGGTCCCTTGCGGACCACTTTCCATTCGTCCTGTCGAGCGCCGACGTTGTGGAATCCGTTATAGTGTCGGAGGGCGAAAATGGGGTCGCCTTTGCGTGCGCTGTCGCCTGCGAGGAACGCGTCCCAGATATCGGTGCCGTCGAGAGTTTTGTTGTCTGGGATTGTCGCGCCGGCGAGGCGGGCGAAGGTGGGATAGAAATCGAGGGCGGACACGGGATGGTCGTAAGTGGTCCCGGCGGGGACTTGATCGGGCCAATGGAAGAACATGGGAACGCGGATACCGCCTTCGCTGATACTGCCTTTGCCCTGGGTGAGCGGTCCGTTGTCGGCGCCGCTGCCGATTTTTCCTCCGTTGTCACTGAGGAAGACGATGAGCGTATTGTTCAGTTGATTGTTTTTCTCGAGGGCTTCCACGAGTTGGCCGACGCCGCGATCGACGGCGTAGACCATGGCGGCGTAGATGCGTCGTTTCTCGTCATTGATATCGGCGAACTTGGCGAGGTCATCTTCTTTGGCTTCGGGGGGGGTATGCGGGGCATTGTAGGCGAGGTAGAGGAAGAAGGGTTTCTCGTTAGAGACGGCTTCGTTCACGAAACGCACCGCTTCGCGGGAGAGGGCGTCGGTCAAGTATTCCGTTTCGGTGACGGTTTTGCCGTTGTGTTCGAGCGGGGTGATGTATTCGTTGAAGACCGTATTACCGGCCTTGGCTTGGCGTTCGTAGATGGGTTGGTATCGTTCCGGGAAATACATGTGGCCGCCGCCGAGGAAGCCGTAGAAGTCATGGAAGCCGCGGTTGTTTGGGTGGTATGGTGGTGTGAAGCCGAGGTGCCATTTACCGACAGCGCCGGTGTGGTATCCGGCGTTTTGGAGAGTGGTGCTGATGAGTGTTTCGTCGGTGGGGATGCCTTCGCCGGCGAATTCTTTGTAGTCGATGCCGCTGGGGGGGAGGTTGTAGGGGGCGCCGAAGGAGTGGGGGTATCGGCCGGCCATGAGTCCCATGCGGCTGGGGCCGCAGAAAGGGTGGACAACGTAAGCGGAGGAGCAGATCGTACCGTTTTTGGCGAGGCGATCGAGGTTGGGAGTCGTGATGTCTTTGGCGCCGTTGAAGCCGACGTCGGCGTAGCCGTGGTCATCGGTGATGATGACGATGATGTTTGGTTTGGGGGCTGCGGCAAATATCTCACGCGGAGACGCGGAGGCGCTGAGAAGAAGCAGAACAATTAGAATGCGTTTCACCTGAAGAGTGAAGAGGAAAGTATTGAGGTCCTTAGGCGATGACGTCGTGGACGACGTGGCCGTGGACGTTCGTGAGGCGGCGTTCGAGACCGTTGTGGTAATAGGTTAGCCGTTCGTGATCGAGGCCCATGAGGTGGAGGATGGTGGCATTGAAGTCGTAGACGCTGGTGGGGTTTTCGGCTGCTTTGAATCCGAACTCGTCGCTTGAGCCGTAGCTGAATCCTTTTTTGACGCCGGCGCCGGTGAGGAAGCAGGTAAAGGCATCGGGGTTATGGTCGCGGCCGGTGCCGTTGGCTTGGAGGAAGGGCATGCGCCCGAACTCGGTGGCCCAGACAACGAGCGTGCGATCGAGAAGGCCGCGGCGTCTGAGGTCGTTGAGGAGGGCGGCCGTGGGTTGGTCCATGATTTCGGCCTGCATAGCGTGGGTTCTGAGGATATCGGAGTGAGAGTCCCAGTTGGTGACGCCGTTGCCGCCGGAGGGATCGGAGCCATTGAAGAGTTGGACGACGCGCACGCCTTGTTCGACGAGGCGGCGTGCAAGGATGCAGTTCTTCGCGTATTCGCGTTTGAGTTCGGTGCCGGTGTCGGTGCCGTATTCTTTATGGATGGACTCGGGTTCGCCAGCGAGGTCCATGATTTCCGGGACGGATGTTTGCATTTTCCCGGCGAGTTCGTAGGACGCGATCCGGGCGGCGAGATCGGCATCGCCCGGATATTTTTCGAGGTGTTTGCCGTTGAGGCGGCTGAGGAGATCGACGGCGGCGCGGTCGTCTTTGGCGGAGTAGGATTGAGGCCGGGCGAGATTGGCGGGCGGGTTTTTGGCGTTGAAGTCGGTGCCTTGGAAAGAGGCGGGGAGGAAACCGCTGCCGAAATTGTTTTTACCGGAGCGGGCGAGGCCGCGTGGGTCATTGATGGCGACGAAGGCGGGGAGGTCGGAATTTTCCGTGCCGAGGGCATAAGTGACCCAGGCGCCGAAGGAGGGAAAGCCCTCCATGGTGAACCCGGTGTTCATGAAGTTTTCGCCTTGGGGATGGGCGCTGGTTTGAGTGGTCAGTGAGTGGAAGAAGCAGAAGTCATCGACTTGCTGGGCGAGATTGGGGAGGAGATCGGAAACCATCTTCCCGGTTTCGCCGCGGGGTTTGAAGTCCCAGAATGGTTTGGCGATGTTTCCCGTCGGGCCCTCGAACGTGACTTCGGGGATACCGGGCGGTTTTTTGCCGTGGAATTTTTCGAGGGCCGGTTTGTAGTCGAAGGTATCGACGTGTGAGACGGCGCCGGGGCAATAGATGACGAGGACTTGTTCGGCGGGGGTGAGAAAGTGTGGTCGGCGCGGGGCGTAGGGATCGTCGGGATTGATCTCGGGGCGGATGGGTGTTTTTCCGCTGAAGGCTGTGGGGTCTTCTGAAGAGGCGAGGAGGCCATCCTCGGCGAGCAGTTTTGCCAAGCCGATCCCACCCAGGGTCATGCCGGTTTGATGGAGGAAACCGCGGCGGTTGAGGAGAGCGCGGCCGTGGGGTGAGAGTTTTTCGGGATTTTTCATGGCATTTAATCTCACGCGGAGTCGCGGAGTCGCGGAGATTTTTTGATGGAGTGTTTTTCTGGAAGCTCGTTGACGATTCGGTGGATGCCATTTTTGAGGAGCACTGCGCCGAAGTTGATGAGAAGGCCGAGATTTAAGTTTGCAAGTTTAAGGTAGGTGAGGGTTTGTTTTTGGTGGACGGGGAGGGTTCTTTCGGCGGATTTGAGTTCAATGAGCACTTGTCCGTTGATGATCATGTCGGCCCGAAAGCTATCGTCGATGATTTGGCCATCCCATTCGACCGGGATAGATACTTCGGTTTCGACAGTTAGCCCCGCATTGCGCAACTCGTATGCAAGGATGCGTTGGTAGACGGACTCCAAGAGACCGGGGCCCAAGGCGCGATGGATCGTGATTGAATGATCAATGATTGCGCCGGTTGTGTCGTTCAGGGTCATGGCAGAAAGGCGAACTCGTTTGAATTGATGAGGGTGCGGCAGACCGTTGTGAGGCCGGATGTCTTGTGGACGGTGATACAGGCAGCGAGTTCGGCATCATCAGGGTTGCGGCCGAGGAGGAGTTGGAAGGCGCGGCTGATTTGGGCTTTCGGTGATTTATCGGAGGCTTCTTTTTGGGCGCGTTGGGCGATGAAGTTGGATTGTGCGACAACGAAGTCACTGTTCATGAGATTGAGAGCTTGGAGGGGGGTCGTGGAGACGGGCCTTTTGGCGCGGACCTGGCCGCAATCGGGAAAGTCGAAGGCGGTGAAGATGCGATCGTCGACGCGTCGCATGCGTTCCTGATAGATCATGCGGCGCCATGTTTCGTCGCCGTGGTTGTCGACGACTTCCCATTGGGCATAGGTTTTCTTGGTGTTGTGGATGCGATAGCTGCGGCCCCCGAGGGAGGGATTGAGTTTTCCGGAAGCTTGGAGGATACCATCGCGGATGACCTCGGCCTCGACGCGGCGTGGGGGAAAGCGCCAGAGGAGGCTAGCGCCGGCGTCGGCTTGGAGGCCGTCTTCGCGCGGGGCGCTGGATTGTTTGAAGGCGTCGGTGAGGACGAGCGAGCGGATGAGGTCTTTCACGCTCCAGGGGGTGGCTTCGGAGTTTTCCGGGTTGGTGAATTCGGAGGCGAGGTAGTCGAGGAGTTCGGGGTGGCTGGGCGGGGCGCCGGCGACGCCGAAGTCGGAGGTGGTGGGGACGAGGCCGAGGCCGAAGAGGTGGTGCCAGACGCGATTGACCATGACGCGGGCGGTGAGGGGGTGTGCCGGTCGTGTGAGCCAGTTTGCGAAAGTCATGCGACGTTTTGGATCGGGGGTAGCGGTATCGAGACCGAGGTCGCCCTTGAGGATGGCAAAGCCTGCAGGGGGAACTTCATCGCGTGGGTTTTCCGGGCTACCGCGGTGGAGGACATGGGTTTTTACGGGCTCGATAAATTGACCGACGAAACTGTGGCGGGGGCCTTCTTCGGCGAGGGTTCCGATGAGGCGGTGGAGTTCATTGGAAGCGTTCTTGAGCTTTAAGTTTTTGTTTATGAGTTGCCCGGCTTGCATCGTATCGCCGAGTTGTTTCCAAGTGCCGTCGGATTGGAGTGCGGAAACTTTGAATCCCGGGAGCCGGGGAGAATTGATCAGGAGGTAATCGGTTTCGAAGTAATACTCGCGGTTGGCGGAAAAACGGAAGCGATTGACCTTTTCGACGTTGGGGAAGTGAATTTCGACCCATGCTTTTTTGTTTGATCCTTGGGGTGCTTGGGTGCGCCAAGCCATCGTGCCAAACTTGCCGTCGTTTGCTTTCCACAGATCGTTTCCCTTTTTTGTGAGCGTGTCGTCGGTTTTCAGTTTTGTACCGTAGGAAGCGCGGGCGAGATTCTTTTTGTAATTATCGGGGCCATAGACATCGAGTTCGTCGACACCGACGTTCGGCTTGGAGAATTCGATGCGGAGGGCTTTTGTTTCCGTGGTGGGAAACGCGAAGTCGTGGAAGCCGCCCCAATCTTCGAGCCATTGACCGGTTCCTTCGCGGAGGACTTTCCGTTCTTTGAACATGGCGGGGTAGAGTTCTTCGGCGCGTTTTTTGCGTGGGTGATCGGGAGCGAGCTCGGGGTGTCGGCCGCCGAACTCGACGCCTTGGAAGACGGCGGTCAGGGAGTAGTAGTCTTGGATGCTAATGGGATCGAATTTGTGGTTGTGGCAGCGGGCGCAGGAGACCGTCATGCCGAGGAGGGAGGCGCCGACGGTTTGCATGATTTCGTCCATGCGATCGGCGCGGGCCTGGCGGATGGCGGCGGGTTCGCGACCGACAGTGGCGGCGGGCACGTGTGGTCCTGCGACGAGGAAACCGGTGGCTTCTCCCGCGCCGAGTTGGTCGCCGGCGAGTTGTTCGGTGACGAATTGGTCGTAAGGAATGTCCTCATTGAACGCGCGGATGAGGTAGTCGCGGTAGAGCCAAGCGTTTTTGCGGTAGAGATTGGCTTCGGAGCCATTGGTTTCTGCCCAGCGGATGACGTCGAGCCAGTGTTGGGCCCAGCGTTCGCCGAAGTGAGGGGAGGCGATCAGTTTGTCGACGAGTTCCGTGTAGGCGGCGTTGGGGTTGTCTTTTGAAGCGGCGATGAAATGGTTGACCTCCTCAGGGGTGGGAGGAAGTCCGGTGAGAAGAATGGAGACGCGGCGGATGAGGTCGCGGGGATCGGCGGGTTCGTTGTAGGTGAGGTTTTCAGCGTTGAGTTTTTCGAGGAGGAAAGCGTCGATCGGCGTCGCGGCGTCGGGAATGTCAGGGATATCGGGGCGTTGGACGGGTTGGAGGGACCAGAGGTCGGACGTGAGTTCGATTTTTGTGTCCATTTGGCCGGGCCACTGGGCGCCTTCGTCGATCCAGGTTTCGAGGAGGGCGATTTGATCGTCGGAAAGGGGATCGCCTTTCGGTGGCATCTCCATTCCGGACTCGAGATGTTTGACCAGTTCGAGAAGGTAGGATTTTTCCGTATCTCCGGGGACGATCGTAGCGAGGCCGCTGTCGCCACCGCGGAGCATGATGGCACGCTGATCGAGGCGAAGCTCGCCTTTTTGTTTATCGGGTCCGTGGCAGTCGAGGCAATTTTCGGCAAAGATGGGCGCGATATCGCGTTCGAAATCGACTTCGGCATGAGCGCCGACGGGGAGCGACAGCAGAACGATTGACGTGGCGGTGAGGATTGGCAGGTTGTGAATCTGACGCATCATGGGATTACTTCCGGGGTGGGAGAAAACTAACGGGAAAATCTCGGTTTTTTTTTGAGGGTTATCGTCAACGTCTATCGGCGCGGCTACGCTGATAGAGCTCGGCAATTTCATCTTCCTGGAGCGCGGCTTTGAAAATAGCGATTTCGTCCATGCGACCGTTGAGATTACGAATGGCGAAAGTGGGTTCTTCGCGGAACGGGAGGCCCCAGTTTCCGATTTCCCCGTTTCCGATGCGCAGTTTATCGATGAAATAATCGTCTTCGATCTCCTGGCGATCGATGAGGTTGCCGTTGACGTAGTGGGAGACGGCGCGATTTGCGGGGTCGAACACGGATGTGAGGTGCATCCATTGGCCGGACATGGAGATATCCCACATGGGGGGTGAGAAATACACGCGGTGGAAACCGGCGTCATTGGGGCTGTAGGGATTGGGGCGGGAATCGTCGACCATTACGGAGAGCATCAGTTTTCCGTCATCCCTGATCTGCCAGTGCGGTTCACCGGTTTCGTATCCGTCGCCCATGAAGAGTGCGTTATACCAGCGATCGAGGCTATCGATGCGGACCCAGCACATGAAGGTGAAGGCCGGATATTCGCCGGGGATATTGACGCGAACGCGGGAACCAGGCCGGCGGAATTCGAGAGCGGACTGGACACCCGGCCAGCGACCATCGACGGGTTCGGCGAGGACGACGGCTCCGTCCAGTTCCGAATTGCGGGGGAGGCTTTGATCGGGGACGAGCCCATCTGTTTGGTTGTGATCGGAGTCGAAGGTGTAGTAAGCGATGAGTCGTTCGTCGTGAGCGAGGGCATCCCGATGGGCTTGCCAGCGTTCCCAGCTCAGTCGGCGTTGGCTATCGGCTTGTGATCCGAGCTGGCTGGTATCGGGGAATGAAATGGCGCCGGATTCGGCGGGAGCGGCGATTCCTTCCGCGGGTAGTTTCCAAGCGTCTCCTTTTTTGACGAGGCGTTCTTCTTCTTTTTGGTGGCGAACGGCGATTTCCCCGTCGAAGACTTCGACGTGAGAGGCGCCGTTCTTGACTTCCAGACCGAACTCGGTGCCGAGGTCGATGATTTCGGTGGAAGGGGCATTGAGTCTGAAACCGCGAGCGGCGGGTGGGACCTGCATGCGGACGGAGCCCGCGAGACACTCGGCTTCCCACGCGGATTTGAGGTTGATCTCGGCGGGGCCTTGCACGGTCATGGTGGCGCCTGAGAAAAACTGGATTTCAGCGGTGCCGGAGGTGAGGTGAAAGGATTCAGCGCCGAGGGTATCGCCTTCCCTGCGGGGGTTGGAGGAATCCGGCCAGGCGGCATCGTAGAGTTGCCCGATGACGGCGAAGCCGTGGGCGCAAGGTTCTTCCGTCTCGGAGCGGGTCAATTGGCTTGTTTCGCCAGACGAGTCCAAGCCCTGCCAATACATTGCTGCCAGTCCGAGAAGGAAGGCAAGTGCGGCAGCGGCGGCGATGGGAATGAAGAGGGCCGTTTTCGGTTTGCGAGAGAGTGGAACGATATTTGCAGGGGATTCTTCTGCATCCAGCCACGGGTTCGTGGCGGTTTGGATGTCTCCGTGATCGATTCTCAGTGCGTCGTCGATTGCGAGGTAGCGACGCATTACGGCACGAAGGACGGGGCTCTCGCGCATCCGATCCTGAAGGCGGTCAAATTCTTCCGCAGTGATTGTGCCATCGACGTAGGCATCGATCCATGTTTGTTCTTCATCGGGAAGATTCTCGAAGCGTGGTTTCTTCATGAGGCGCCTCCGGTTTGAAGGGTCTTTGATTCGATGCACTTGGCGAGTCCGCGGCGGAGGCGGCTCAGTCGCATGTAGAAGGAAGCAGCTGAAGCGCCGGCCTCTTTTGCGAGTTCGTTTACCTTGACGCCTGGAGTGTAGGCAAGTGTCAGGAGTCTTCTTTGTTTGTCGGGCATTTCGTTCAGGCAAGACTCGAGAGCGTCGTGTTCCGCCTGGCGGGCGGGAATTTCCTCTGCTCCTTCGTCGGCCATCAAGTTGAGAATGTCTTCGTTAAAGACGAGTCGGTCGCGGGCCATTTTTCGACGGTATGCGAGGGCTTCGAAGCGTGCGATGACGCATGCCCACTTGATGAAATCGGTATCGGGATCGTATTGATCGAATTTTCGCCAGATCACGATGGCGGTTTGCTGGAGGACTTCGTCGGCGTCGGTGGAGGTGGGCAGGAGAGAGCGGATGAAGCGGCGCAAGTCCGGTTCGTAGTGGGCGAAGCGCTGGACGAAGCGTTCGTATTGGGCGTCGTCGGGCGTGGGGGTATCTGGGTGGGAATCTGGCATTCTCTCTACAAGAATACTGCCGCTGGGTGGGAAACCTAACGGCGTGACGTGAAAATCGTTGGGAAAAGGGGGTACTTTTGGTGGATGGGGGCTAAAAAGCTGGTCACGGGGACACCCGTTCTGTGTAGTTTTAAAGCATGGATAGTGCACAGCTTCAACGGGATTTTTTCCGGCGGTTGGCGCCGAGTGATCAGATTGTGCGGCTTTTTGATTTGCTGCCGGAGGTGTCTTTTTTCATCAAGGATTATGAGGGGCGGTTCATGGCATTGAGTCTAAATAAATTTGAGCATTGCGGGGTGGTGCAGGAGCAGGATGCGGTGGGGAAGACGGACCATGATTTTTTTTCGGCGCAGCGGGCGGATGCGTATCGGGCGGATGATTTGGAAGTGATGGAGACGGGGAAGCCGATTGTGAACCGGATGGAGGCGGCGCCGGAGACGCTGGGGTCGCCTCGGCTAGTGGTTACGAGCAAAGTGCCATTGCGGGATGCGAAGGGGGAGGTGATTGGGATTGCGGGTTTTTCGCGGCCGATTGAGCGGTTGGGAGGCGACCCGGAGCTGAGTGATGGAATGTCGCGAGTGATCGAGCATGTGCATCGCGAGTATGGGGATGCCCTGACGTCGGCGCAATTGGCGAAGATGGCGGGGCTGTCGGTGAGTCAATTTGAGCGCCGATTTCGGCAGGCGTTCGGGACATCGCCGCGGCAGTATTTGTTGCGTATCCGGGTGGAGGCGGCGGCGCGCCGATTGGCGGAGACGGAGCAGACGGTATCGGAGATTGCGTTGGATTGCGGGTTTGCGGATCACGCGCATTTCAGCCGCCGTTTTCGGAAGATTATGCAGGTGACGCCGACGGCGTATCGGGCGACGCATCGAATGCGGGCGTAGTTTGCCGTGGGACGGATCCGTGCTTGCTGTACATGTATAGCGCGATTAGATTTAGGTGCAATGTTGGCGATACGATTAGATCCTGAGATTGAGAAACGTTTGGAAGCGCTTGCGAAGAAGACGGGCCGGACGAAGACGTTTTATGCGCGGGAGGCGATCCTAGAGCATCTCGACAATTTGGAAGACATTTATCTGGCAAAGCAGCGTCTTCAAGAGCGACCCGGCAAGACTTATTCCGCGAAGGAAGTGAAGCGTGAGCTGGACCTATAGGTTCGACGAGCGCGCCTTGAAAGAGCTGAAGAAGCTCGATCGGCAGGTTCAGTGGGAAATCATTGCTTATCTTGACGAGCGGGTTGCCGGCAAGGCGAGTCCACGCCGGTTTGGCAAGCGGCTCAAGGCCGAGTTGGTCGGGTTGTGGCGATATCGTGTGGGAGACTATCGCATTCTTTGCCAGATTCGGGACGGGGAGTTGATCGTTTTGGTTGTGGCAGTGGGCCACCGGCGGGATATTTACGCGTGAGGTGTTGTCCTGGGAGGCGAAGACAGGCGAGTGATCTTTTTGGAGGCAGGGGGAATCGAAGGTAGCGGAGGGAACTGTGGATCAAGGCAGGGAGGCAGTTCTCTAGCGGAGACGCGGAGGCGCAGAGTATTTTTGGAAGGCAAAAGGCGGGAGGCAGGCGCGTCGGGACGCCACGCCCTACCTTATGCGATGAGTTCGGGGATAACTTGGCCGCCGAACTGGGAGAGTTGTTTGAAGCGGCCGGCGTGGTAGTAGGTGAGGCGATTGTCGTCGAGGCCGAGAAGGTGGAGCAGGGTGACGTGGACGTCGCGGATGTGGTGGACGCAGTCGACGGCTTCGGCGCCGATGTCGTCGGTGGCGCCGATGGTGTGGCCGGCCTTGGTGCCTCCGCCAGCGAACCACATGGTCATGGCCTTGGCGTTGTGATCGCGGCCGTAGGATTGGCCGCCGCCGCGAAGTCCGTTATCGGGGGTGCGACCGAATTCGCCGCACCAAACCACGAGGGTGTCTTCGAGGAGGCCGCGTTGCTTTAGGTCCTTGAGGAGGGCGGCGATGGGTTTATCGACTGAGCGTATGAGGGAGCCGTGGGCTTTGGCGATGTAATCGTGGCTATCCCAATTTCCGGCATAGGCTTGGACGAAGCGGACACCGCTTTCGACGAGGCGTCTTGCGAGGAGGCATTTGCGTCCGAAGGCATCCGTTTTGGAATCGCCGATGCCGTATTCTTCGAGGGTCGCGGGATTTTCACCGTCGAGGTCGAGGATGCCGGGGACCTCGGACTGCATGCGGAAGGCGAGCTCGTATGAATTCATGCGGGCGGCGAGATCGGAGCGCCCGGGTCGTTCGTCGAGGTGGTGTTGGTTGAGTTGGGAGAGGAGATCGAGATTTTTGCGTTGGCGGTCGGGGGTGACTCCTTCGGGTGGATTGAGATCGAGGATGGGGCTGCCTTGCGGGCGGAGGGGCGTGCCTTGGAAATCGGCGGGCAGGTATCCATTGGACCAGTTGCCGGCGCCGCCTTGGGGGTAGCTAGTGCGTGGGAGGACGACGAAGCCGGGAAGGTTTTGGTTTGGTGAGCCGAGGCCGTAGTTGACCCAGGCGCCGACGGCGGGATCGCCGCCGAATCGGTTGCCGGTGTTCACGTGGTAGCAGGCGGTGGGATGGTTCACGGATTCGACCTGGCAACCGCGGTAGAAGCACATGTCATCGACCATTTCCTTGAGGTGGACCCATTCGGTGCAGATATCGGCGCCGCTTTGACCGGCCTTGGTGAATTCGAAGGGTGTTTTGACGAAGTAGCGTTCACCGGAGGACATGGCGCTTTCCATTTCTCCGGAGCGGGTGAATTTCTGGAGGTGATGTTTTTCGAGTTTGGGTTTGGGATCGAAGGTATCGATGTGGGAGGGGCCACCTTCCATCATGAGGAAGATGCATCGTTTGGCGCGGGCGGGGTGATGGGTGCCGGCGGGTTTGTGACCTTTTTCTTCCTCGGCGCGAAGCAGCGAGGTGAAGGCGACGGAGCCGAGGCTGGCCCCCAATCCGTAAAGGAAGTTTCTTCGATCGGGCCTGGAGATGGATGGGTGTGGCGAGTTCATGGTTAGTCGAGGTAGGCGAATTCGTTCAGGTTGAATATTACGACGCAGACATGTGCCAGGCCGCGGGTGCGTGCGTCGACGTCGGAGCGTTGCAGATCGGGGACGTAGGTGTTGTAGGCGGGCATGTATTCGAAGAAAGTGTAGGGCTCGCCGGTTTTTTCGGCCATGACCGTGCGATTGATACCCTTGGGGAATTCTTTGGGCTTGTGGGTGGTCTTTTTCTCATCGGCGACGGCGTGTTTCCATTGAGCGAGGCAGGCCTTGAGTTCGGTGGGAGTGGCGGGTCGGCTGAGGGCGAGCTGGAAAGCGCGGTTGATGATTGCTGCGTCGTCGCGTTTTTCGTCTTCGGTGAGGAGCCGGTTGGCGAGGGCGATGGAGCGGTCGAGGACTTCCTCGGCGTTGAAGAGCGTGAGGGCCTGGGGGGCGACCGTGGAGGTGTCGCGGAGTTCGCAGGATTTATCGGGCCCGGGTTGATTGAAACTTTCGAGGAAGGGGTCGCGGAGGCCGCGATTTTTCTCGGCGTAGAGGCTGCGGCGGTTGCGTTGTTCCGGGTTTGGGTCGGGTTCGTAGACGGATGCGGCGCCGCCCATGAGCTGGCGTGGTTGGAGAGCGACCTCGATATTGATATCGGGGCGGGCGGGGAGACCGCCGACCTGGCGATTGAGTTCACCGGAAGCGGTGAGCATGGCATCGCGCAGTTCCTCCGCGGTGAGGCGCCGTGGGAGGAAGCTGGCGTAGTAGTCGTTTTTCGGGTCTTTCTCGGCGAGAGACTCGGGGTTTGGATGGCGCGAACTGCGGCGGTAAGTTTCCGACGAGGTGATGAGTTCGTTGAGTTTTTTGACGGACCAGTTGTTATCGATGAACCATTGCGCGAGGTAGTCGAGCAGTTCGGGGTGGGTAGGAAGGGCGCCGGTGGCGCCGAAGTTGCTGGGATTCCCGGCGAGCCCCTTCCCGAAGTGCCAGGTCCAGACGCGATTTACGATGACGCGGGCGGTGAGGGGATTGGAGGGATCAACAATCCAGTCGGCGAGAGCGAGGCGCCGGGCGCCTTTTCCGGCGGGGAAGTCCATACCGGGCATGTTGCCGAGGCTCTGAGCGGCACTGAGAGCGCCGGGCGTGACCGCGTCTCCGCGGGAGTAGACGTCGCCACCGTCGAGGATGTGATCTTTTTCCATGGTGCCTTCCTGCCATGGATTCTTCGGCAGCGGGACCCCTTTGGTGATGCTTTTCCGTTCGATGGTTTTGCCGCTGTAGACGCCGAAGGCGAGGGGTTTCGTTTTATCGAGTTCCCAGGAATGTCGTTGGACGTTTTTGCCCATTCGGGCCAGTGAGGCTTCGTCACCGGGGTCGAGTCCATTGTCGCCGGTTCGGGCTTCGCCGGTTTCTTTTCTTCGAGCGGCGGCGACGCGTTTGTTGAGAGATTCTTTTTGGCGATCGTAGTAGGCGATCTTCGCTTTGACCCACTTCTGGGCTTCGGGGAATCCGGTTTTATTTTCTTCGGGAAGGAAGGGGGCGGGGCGTTCTGTGAACTGGGTGGTGGAGAACGCGGCCATGACCTGGTAGTAGTCGCGAGTGGGAACCGGATCGAATTTGTGGTCGTGGCATTTGGCGCATTGGAGGGCGTGGGCGAGGAAGGTTTGGCCCACGGAGTCGGTGATATCGTCGAGCCATTGGACGCGGGTGACGCGGGGAACGCTCATCCCGGTTTGTTCCCAGGGGCCCATGCGGAGGAAGCCGGTGGCGATCAGGTTTGTTGGGTCGGCGGGATCGATTTCGTCACCGGCGAGTTGTTCGCGTGTGAAATCGTTAAAGGGCTTGTCGTCGTTGAAAGCGCGAACGACGTAGTCGCGGTAGCGCCAGGCGTTGGGGCGGGGGTAATCGTTGGCGAAGCCGGCGGTATCGGCGTAGCGGACGACGTCGAGCCAATGGCGGCCGAAGTGTTCGCCGTAATGGGGAGAGCGCATGAGTTTTTGGGCGAACTTGGAGACGGCTTGGGCGGGATCGGTGTCGAACTGGGCTTCAAATTCATGGACGGCTTTGGGATATGGGGGGAGGCCGGTGAGACCGAAGCTCATTCGGCGCGCGAGTTCGCGAGGTTCTGCGTCGGGCGCGGGATCGAGGCCGTGTTCTTTGAGTTTGCGATCGATGAAGAAGTCGACGGGGTGTTGGTTCTTGGGAACGTTGGCAGATTTGATGGGTTGGTATGCCCAGAGGTGGGCGGGATCGTAGCGGCGATTTTGCCAATCGTCGGAGAGGGCTTTGGACGTGGCGACCTGGACGCCTTCGGCGTATTTGTCCTGGATAGCCGCGACTCGTTCGTCGTCGGGCCATGGGGCGCCTTCGTTGATCCAATCGCGGATGGCCCATTGTTGTTCTTCGGTCAGTTGATCCGCTTCTTTGGGCGGCATTTCGTAGTCTTCTTCGGTGCGGGTGGTGACGATGTAGAGGAAGCTATCTTCGCCTTTTTCGGGAATGAGGACGTCTTCTGCGAAGTAGTCTCCGCCTTTGAGGGCGGAGGCGCGGGTGCGCATATCGAAATCGCCTTTGATCTTTTCGGGATCATCGCCGTGGCAGGCCATGCACTTTTCCGCGAAGAGCGGTTTAACTTTGAGTGCGAAGAGTTTATCGCCTTCGCTCGGCTCGTCTGCGAACGCGGCGAAGGGGAAAGCCAACAAAGCGAGAACAGCGGGGTGTTTCATGGTCGTCCTTCTTCGTAAATCAGTTTAATCTCTTCAGCGGGAAGGGCCACCGAATAGATGGCGAATTCATCGATGCGGCCGTTCAGTGTGCGAATGGCGCGTTCCCAGATGGGTTCGCTCCAGTTGCCGAGGTCCACCTCGCCGAAGCGCATTGCCGGGACGGGTTTTTGCATTTGGGTGCCGTCATTAATTTCGATCGGTTCTCCGTTGACGTAGAAATTGACCGTGCCGACTCCTTTCTCCGCGGTAACGGCGAGGAGGAACCATTGGCCACTTTTGGAGGGGTTCCAGAACCTCTCGGAGTAGAAGCGGCGGTTATGTTCCGGGATATCCACGGCTCCCATGGGGCTGACGGCGAAGTGCATATGACCCTCATCGGATAGCTGCCAGTGAACTTCGTTTTCGTCGAAGAAGTCTGTGAGAAAGAGGGAATTGAGATGTCGATCGAGGGCATCGATGCGGACCCAGGCGTAGAGGGTAATGGCATCATATTCACCGGGAATATCGAAGCGGATGCGATCTCCCTCTGAGCGGAAGTCGAGGGCGTTTTTCTGACCCCAGCGACCCTGGGCGACGCGAGCTCCGACGATTCCGCCGTCGAGTTCCGAACCCATTCCGTGGAGCGCCTGATTGCGCAGTCGGCGTGTCGCGGCGGTCAGTCCTTCAAAGTCGTAGTATGCGATCAGTCGGTCATCACGCCGGCGATCGAGGCTGGCCTCTCGCCATGCCGCGTAGCGCACTTCCTCGTGGGTTCCGGAGCCAGCGATCACGTCGGTGATGTCGGGGAATTCCCCCAAGTCATCGGTAGGATCAGGAATGACGGCGCCTTCCTCGAGGCGAACGGTTTCACCTCCGTTCAAGAGAATGGGGCTACCGTCTTTTCCGGTGGCGCGCACTTCTCCGTCGAAGACGATGAGTCCGGCCGCCGTATCGTCGGTCCCCGCGGACAGGCCGAAGCTGGTTCCCAAGTCTTCGAGGAGCACGTCGCGGGTTCGAATTTCAAAGCCACGGGCGGCGGGCGGCACATCGGCGCGGAGTTTGCCTTGGTGGAGGACCGCGGCGTCGCGATTGACCAACTCGATTTTTGCGGGACCGACCAAGCTCACGGAAGCGCCGCCGAAGAAGTCGATTTGCGCCAGTCCCTCTTTGAGAGTGAGCGTGCCTGGCTCGAGCGCGACTCCTTCACCGATCGTGTCTGCGTTTTCACCGGCCCAAACTGCTTCTGCTTCCGCGGTGATGACGGCGATGCCTTTTGTTGCCGCGAGGGTGCTCGCGGTTTCGGTTGATCCGTTGTTTTGTTTCAGGAGGAAAACGGATGGGATGATCAGCAATGCGACCAAGGCCGCGACGGCCAACCATTTCCTTGAAGAGGAATGGCGGGGTGCCGGATTCTCGAAGGCCAGCACATTGGCCGGCTCAAGGTTTTCGCCCGCATCGCGCAGGGCGGCGTCCAGCCGTGCCATTTCGGCATATTCCAGGCGGGCGTTGGGATCGGACTCAAGGAGGCGCTCGAGGGCGGAGAAGTCCTCGTCATCGAGGTGTTGATCCAGATGGGCCTGGATCAGGTAATGGAGCTCTTTATCGGGCATCAACACTAGACTCCCGGCCGATCTTGGATTGCCCCAAAAAACTGAAAAAAGATTATCCTTCCGCGGAGCGGGTTTCCATGCAGGCCCGTAGTTCCTTGCGAATCCGGTCCAGGGCCTTGTAGAGCGCGGTGGCGGAAGTGCCCAGATCGGCTGCGACTTCTTTGATGGTTTGTTCGCCGCCGTAGACCGTGCTGATCAAGGTGCGGGACTTTTCGGGAAGGCGTTCGAGGCATCTTTCGAGGCGCTCTCGGTAGCGTTCATTGGGAACGCGTTCTTCCAGCTCGATGGAAGCTTCTGCGAGGAGTTCCATCAGATCCTCGCGGAACACGTGGCGATCCCGGGCCATTTTGCGCCGGAATTTCAGGACCTCGAAGCGGGCGATGACGCGGGCCCAGCGCATGAAATCGGTATCGGGATCGAATTGGTCCCATTTGCGCCACATTACCAAGCTAACGGTTTGGGCGACGTCGTCGACTTCGGTCCAGGCGAGCCCCATGGAGCGGATGAACGCGCGGATATGCCGTTCGTTTTCGGCGAAGAGTTTGACAAAGAGTTCTTCGTTGCTGGAGGCGTCGAGACTCACTTTTTTCTAACGTTGTTCGCGGCTCATTTCTTCCTGAAACATCACTGCCATGCCGCGTAGTTTTCGAGTGATTTCGCCGTTGCGTGCGGGGGTGGACTCGGAGGGGTCGGTATCGAGATTGTAGAGGGTGAGGTTGGGGTTGAGGAAGAGTTTCCATGGTCCGGAGCGCACCGCGGAGAGTGGGCCTTCCGCGCCGTGGTAGAAGAAAGCGTCGCGATATTCTTCGGGGGTGAAGAGGGGGGCCCATTCCCCGGGGGGGGAGAAATTGCGACGGGCGAAGAGGTTTGCGTTGAGGGGTTTTTTCTTTTTGCCGCGAAGAGTGTTGGACAAGTCTCTTCCATCGAGGATTTGGTCGTTTGGTATTTTGATTCCGGCGAAGGAGGCGAGGGTGGGATACCAGTCGAGGGCGCTGACGACTTTTGATGATTCTTCGCCTTGGAGGATATCTGGTCCGGAGATGATACCGGGGACGCGGATGCCGGCTTCCCAAGTTTGGAGTTTTCTTCCGCGGAGGGGTTGTTGTGGGTTCCGTCCGGGGCCGCGGCCGTTGTCGGAGGCGTAGATCACAATGGTATTGTCGGCGATTCCGTATTCTTCGAGGGCGTCGAGGATACGGCCCACGTTGAAATCCAGCTCCTGAATGGCGTCGCCGTATTCGTCCCATTGAGAGCTACCCTGGAACTTGGGGCTTACTCCGAGCGGGTTGTGGAGCATCGTGTGCGCGAGGTAAATAAAGAAGGGTTCGTCTTTGTGGTCGGCGATGAAGTCGATGGTTTCGTCGGTGTAAATTTCGGTGAGCTCGGCGGGGTCGGCGTTTGGTTTGACGATTTCCTTGTTGCGCCATATGCCGGGTCCGTCTTGACCTTCGAAGTAAATGATCTCGACGGGGTCGAGATTGTGGAGCAGGCCGTAGTAGTGGTCGAAGCCCTGATTATTGGGGAGGAATTCTTCTTCTTGGCCGAGGTGCCATTTGCCGATGGCGGCGGTGGCGTATCCGTTTTGTTTGAGGAGTTCGGGAAGCGTGAGGGTTTCGTTTGGAATTCCGCGTATTGAGTCGGCGCGTTGCACCCAGGTCTCGAGTCCGAGTCGGCGGGGGTAGACGCCGGTGAGGATGCCGACGCGTGACGGGCTGCAGATGGGGGCGGCGGCGTAGTAGTCGGTGAAGCGAACGCCATTTTCAGCCAGGGAATCGATGCGCGGGGTTTCGACTTCAGTGGCGCCGTAGCAACCGAGATCGTAGTAGCCCTGGTCATCGATAAGGATAAAGATGATGTTCGGTTGATCTGCCCTAGCAACAATGCAGGCCAAGGTAAGAAGAAGAGGGAGGATGAGGAGTTTGTGCATGGGGGAAGTGGAGAGATGCTAGATTGAAGGGGGAACCCGATGGGACAACATGCCATCCCGGCGGTGGGTTCTCTTGCAGGAGTCGGTCATTTTTGTGTTTTTTTGCCGCGGCCAGATGTTCGGAGAGTCGGTTTCACCGGGTCCGACCGGTTTCAATCAAGGTTTGGATCCGGTCCTTCATTTTCGAGGATACTTCCGGGTTCTCTTCCAGCAGGTTGGTCGTTTCTGCGACATCGTCGTCGAGATTATACAGTTCGGCCGGATCGGCGTTCTTTTTCTTGCGGCCGGACTTTGCCAGTCTTGGGGATTCGTCGTGGATATATTTCCAGGGGCCTTCGCGGAGGGCGATTTTTCCTCGTGACTCTTCGATCATGAAGGGCAGTCCTTTTTTATCATCGCCGAGGAGGGCCGGGAGAATGTTGCGGCTATCGGGGGCTTCGTCTTCGGCGAGTTCAACATTTAGAAGTGCTGCGAAGGAAGCGAGGAGATCGGTTTGGCTCACGAGGGCTTTTGTTGTTCCCGGTTTTATGCGGGCCGGCCAGCGGACGATAAAGGGGACTCTTGTTCCTCCCTCGTAGATACTGCTTTTGCCGCCGCGATAGGGGCCTGCGCCGAAATGGCCCCGGTCGTCGGCGTCACCGGGAAGGCCCGCTTTTTTTGGTTCCGAGCCGTCGAGGTATCCGTTGTCGTAGGTGGGGCCGTTGTCGCTGGAGAAGATGACGATGGTGTTCTCTGTGAGGCCGTGTTCTTCGAGAGTCTTCATGATTTCCCCGGTGCTCCAGTCGAATTGCACCATGGCGTCGCCACGGTATCCCAAATCTGTGGTGCCTTGGAATCGTGGATGCGGGGTGCGGGGCACGTGGATGTCCTGCGAGGAGAAGAAGAGGAAGAAGGGCTCGTCCTTCTTTTCGGCGACGTATTCCCGCATGCGCACGACAAATTCATCGGCCATTTGTTCGTCGTCCCAGAGGGCCGTTTTTCCTCCGAACATGTAACCGATGCGTCCGATGCCGTTGATGATGGAGTTATCGTGACCATTGCTGCTTTCGTAGTAGGTCATTGCTTCCCGATTTTTCTTTCCGTCGGGATAGGTCGAACCATTGAAGTTTTCGGGTGGGTTTCCGATGTAGAGGGGGTCGGTCGGATCGAGATTTACGACCGTGTGGTTGTCGAGGTAGACGCAGGGGACGCGATCGTTTGTGGAGGGGAGGAGGAAGCATTCGTCGAAGCCGACTTCGAGGGGGCCCGGTTTGACTTCGGCATTCCAATCGGCGGGAGAATCTTCCGTGCCCAGGCCGAGGTGCCATTTGCCGATGATGGCGGTGGTGTATCCCGCTTTCTTGAAGACCTTTGGGAGGGTGAGGACATCGGTGGGGACCTTCAGGGGGGCGCCGGGTGGCAGAATACCGATTCCGTGTCGAAAGGCGTAGATACCGGTCAGGAGAGAGAAGCGTGACGGGGTGCAGGTTGAGGCTTGGCAGTGGCCATCGGTGAAGAGGAGGCCGTCCGCGGCCAATTGGTCGATATTCGGCGTGGGGATCATTTTTGATCCGTAAGCGCCGACGTCACCGAAGCCGACGTCATCTCCGTAGATGAGCACGACGTTGGGGCGTTCCGCCGCGAGCGCCGCCATTGCGGTTGCGATCAGGACAAAGGGAGTGAAGAGGCGTTTTTTCATGGGTGGAGATTCAGGGGGAAATGGTATTGAGGGCTAGGAAACCGGCAAGTGGTGTGAAAAAATCGTGAATTGCCCCCGTTGAGAACGGGGAGCCAAGCCGTATTTTGTCGTTTGGTCAGCTGATGAGCATGATGAGAGTATTTTTAGTCAGTGTAATTGGGTTTGTCTCGGTAGGTGGGGCTGATGCGATTGGGGGGGAATGGGTGAACCTTTTCAATGGGAAGGATTTGGAGGGGTGGACGGAGAAAACGAAGAGTGGGAATTTTCGGGTGGAGGACGGGGTGATCATCGGGACGGCCAAGGAGGGATTGGGATCGACTTTTTTGTGCACGGACCAGGACTATGGAGACTTTGAGCTCGAGTTTGAGACCAAGTTGATTGATGCCGAATTGAATTCGGGGGTGCAGATTCGATCGCAGACGCGGGAGGCGAGGGGGGACCAGAAGTGGGGTGCGGTAAACGGGCCGCAGGTGGAGGTGAGTGCGGGGCGTGGCGAGAAGAGTTACTCGGGCAATATTTATGGCCAGGGTATGGGGCAATGGATCACGCCGAAGGATGGTCGCAAGCAGCACGACTTTATGAAGGCCGGAGAGTGGAATCACTTCCGTGTGGTTGCGAAAGGGAACGAGATTACGACCTGGATCAATGGGAATGAGGTGATCAAGACGACAGTGCCGGCCGACTTGATGGCCACGCATGGGCGAGGGTTTATTGGTTTACAGTTGCACGGCATCAAGGACGGGACGGGGCCCTTTGAGGCGGCCTGGCGAAATATTCGATTAATGGAACCAACCAAGTAAGAACTGATGAAAACCACGACACGACGTAAATTTCTCAAGGGCTCGGCCGCAGCAGCGGCGATTGCGAGCGTCCAACCTTTCAACATCCTGACGGCCGGCATCAAGGGGGCGAACGGGAAGTTGAATGTCGCGCTCATTGGAGGTGGCGGGATTGCCAAGACGGCTTTTAGCGATTGCCGGGAGCACAACGTGGTGGCGATTGCGGATGTGGACGACGATCGCGGGGCGCTAGGGTTCAACGAATTTCCCGAAGCGAAACAATATCGGGATTTTCGGAGGATGCTCGACGCGCATGGTGGGGAGCTTGATCTGGTGATCGTGAACACCCCGGATCATACGCATTTTCCCGCGACGATTGCGGCGATGGAGCGTGGGATATCGGTGCAGACGCAGAAGCCGTTGACGCACGACATCTGGCAGGCGCGCACGTTGCAAAAGGCTTATCACAAGTATGGCGTGCAGACGGTTATGGGCAACCAGGGGCACACGTTTGAGGGGATGCGTTTGATTCGGGAGTGGTATGAGGCGGGGATGATTGGTGACGTGCGCGAGGTGCATGCGTGGACGAATCGCAGCACGCCGAACAATTACAATGCGGAGAACCGACCTGCCGAGGAGGAGGTTCCGGCGAGTTTGGACTGGGATTTATGGACGGGGCCGGCGGCGTTGAAGGGGTACAGCTCCAAGATTTGTCCTTCGAGTTGGCGTTGGCATTGGGATTACGGTTTGGGTGGTTTGGGTGACATTGGGTGTCACACTTTGGATATCCCGAAGTATGCGATGGGCCTGGGGTATCCGACGGCGGTTTACATGGACAACCGTCTTGATTTCAGTGGGGAGTTTTCGGGTGGGAAGAAGAAGGACAAGGAGCATGGCGCGACTTACGTGTACGAGTTCCCGGCGCGTGGGGAGAAGCCGCCGGTGACGGTGTATTGGTATGAAGGGGGGCATTTGCCGAAGATGGCGGAAGCGGTGCAGGCGATTGACAAGATTGATGGGGGCGGTTGTTTGCTGGTGGGAGACAAGAACACAATTGTTTCGCCGGGCATGCGTCCGACGAGTCCGCGGTTGCAGGAGAATTGGTTGGAATTGCGTCGCGAGCTTCCTGAAAAGACGATTCCCCGGGCAGTGGGTGGTCCTGTGAAGGAGGCGATGGCGGCGATTCTGGGCGAGGTCGAGAAGCCGGGATCGGATTTTGATTACGCGGTGCCGCTCACGGAGACGGTGATTCTCGGGACGATCGCGATGCGGTCGGGCAAGAAGGTGGAATACAATCCCGAAACGATGACCTTCAAGGACTCGTCGCTCGACGGATACATCAAGGAGCCGGTGCGCGAAGGGTGGGCTTACGGCGAGGACCTCTGGTCCTGACGGGCTTCGAGCGTGGTCACTAGTTCGGCGTCCTTGAGGACGCGGGCGCACTTGATAGCGTTTTCCAGGGCGAAGTCGATTTGCCGCGAGGTAGAAGTCGTGTCGTCGGCAAGGGCGACGTAGATCGCGAGGGCGTCTTCGTGTTTTCGATCCCGGAGAAGCTGTTTGGCCTTATCGCTTTCGATAATGAAGTCGGTGACGGTGGGGTCGGCCTGAAACTCATGGGAAGCCCCTTTGTGGAAGTGTCCGAATTTGATGGGGACGTGGAAGCTTTCGGCAGCGGTGGGGGCGAAGGCGGAGCGTTCGATCTCTCCATCTCGCACGCGCTGCCGGCAGAGGTTGATGTGCCAGGGCAGGGCGAGCGTGGGCTGGATGCCCACGACGCGGTGGTAGGGATCGTTTTCGTCCTTGGTGACGGGAATCTCGATTTCGAGGACCCAGTGGTCATCGGCGATGTGGGTGGCGACTTGTGCCTGGGAGGCCCAGCGTAGGCGGTTGTTGCCATCCTCGCGGTGGTCCAGGTCGAGGATGGCGCCGGCGGGATTGACTGCGATTTCGTAGTAGCTGTGGCGATCGGTTTCGAGGAGGATGGAGAGGTAGTCACCATCGAGGAGGGTCTCATCCTCGTTTTCGCGAGTGGCGATGTTGAGGTTTTCGTCGGGATTTTCCTCGCAACGGAATGCCAGGTAGAGGGAGCCGTTGCGCCATTCGACCATGAAAGAGGTGGGGTAAGCGGGAGGGGCGCCGGTTTGGTTTTCGAAGAACTTTCCGGTGGAGGAGACGGGAATCTTTTGCCAAGGGAGATCGTCGAGTTGGCCGTCGATGGTGAAGGTGGGAACGGGGTCGCCTCCGACTTTGCGAACTTTGGGGACGGGGCCGCGTTTGAGGGAGAGGAAGGCGACCCGTTTCTCGAGACGTTCGAGGTAATTGCCGATCAATGCGACGCGTCGTCCGTAGTTTGTCTCGATATCGGCGGCGTCCTGCGCGGCGGCGAAGAGATCGAGGGCGTGCTGGGCCTTCTCGACATCGTTGTCCATGGCGAGCCAGTGTTCTTCGCAGTAGGCAAAGAACTTGCCCATGGGCCCGGCGGCGGGTCCGTAGAATTTTTCGAGGTATTCATTGAGGAGGACTTGGACGTCCTGATTTTCTCCGCCCCAATACATGCGGGCGGTGAAGTAGACCATGAAGGCATTGAAACCGACCACGTCTTCGCCGAAGTCGAGTGAGAGCCAGACGTCTTCTCCCCGGGAGAATCCCTTGGTGGCGTTGATGCCGTCGGCGATGACATTGGGATTAAAGACGGGGAGGTAGAAGTTTCCGGAGGTAAAGGGGTAGTTTTCGAAAATCTCGATTGGGTTGTCGGTTTTCTTTGTCCAGGCCTCGCGGATGCGGCGGATATTTTCCGGGTCGGGGTCCTTGGGCCGGCGACCGCCGACGATGATGACCTGGACGTTGGGCTCGAGCTTGTCGATGTTGCTCGGGGGTTCGGTGTAGGCGCCATAGGCGCAGTTCGAGATGCGTTTACCGGGGTGTGACTTGGCGATTTCCTTTGCGACGCGATTGACGAAATCCCAGACGTGGTTGGAGAGGGTGCCGCGGGGGCCCAGCTCGGGGGATTCCTCTCCCTCGCAGAGTTGCCCTTCGCAGAGTCGCGTGTAGCCGTCGGGGGGCATGATCGAGACGACGTCCATGTCAAAGTGGTCAAACTGCGCGCGGGCGAAGCGCACGGTTTCTTCGAAGAGTTCTTCGTTGGAGTAGCAGAGTTGGTTGTTCTTAATGTTGGGGTCGTTCTGGCGTTTCCCATCGTAAAGGGCGAACCAGTTCGGATGGTCCCGCATGGTTTGTTCGTTATCGGTCATATCGCGAAAGCCGTGGGCGGCTTGTCGGCCGTAGGGGCGGCGCACGCCGAGGCGGAAGCCCCACATCATGGCATCGGGGCCACCGGCGTTAGGACGAAATTGGAAGGTGCGCATGGGGAAGTCCGGCTGGACGGTTTCGTCGATTTTAGGAAGAAGGATCGTGCCTCTCTTGGGGAGGACTTCTCCGAGTTCGCCGGGCATGTACCAGCGCACGCCGAGAGAGCGCAGGTAGCCGCAGACGGCGTTGAAGGAGCCGCGTTCGTCGTATATCCAGACGTGGATATTGCCGTCGGCGTCGGTTTCTTGCTCGCGTGGGGTGCCGAATGCGTTGTTGGGGCCGGAGTAGTGTTTATGGAGTTGGCCGTGGGGAAAGCCCCAGCCTTTTCCGGTAATGGCGCTCCATTCTTTCTGCATCTTGCCGCTGATAATATCGTTGTGGCTGCGCGGCCAGGGTTCGATGGGGACGAAGTCGGTGTCGTCGCCGATGAACGCCATCCAATCGTCCCCGGAGACAAGGCGGTAGGCGCCGTATTGCAGGCCGTCGGCGTTGATGTCGAGGGCATCGGTATGGGGGCTGGCGCCGATGTAGAGTTTGACGGGGAGCTTGTCGGAGGGGGTGGAGAGGATATCCAGGTGGGCGCCGGAGATTTTTTTGAGGTAGGTTTGCAGTTCTCGGGCGGCGAGGCGTTGGGTGCGGGTGGGAGAGTCTGAGAGGATAATTTCCGCGCGCGGTTCTCCGTTTTCGATGATGTAGGGCTCGGCGGCGGCGAGTGCGGGGCAGAGCAGTGCCAGGGGAAAGAGTCGTTTCATGGATTGGAGGTTGGGGGGGCTCTCCTGTTAACGCTTTGATCAGCGGCGTCTTTGCAACCAGGTGCGGTAGAGGTGGCCGGCGTAGAGGCGGCGGAGGTCTTTTTCGTCTTCCCAGACGCGGAGGTTGCGGGCGTAGGGGCGGTCGGCGGCGACGATTTCGGGGGCGAAGGCGGCCATGGTGTAGTAACGGCCTTTAGTACCCTTGTAGGGTTTTCGCGGACCTGCTTTGTTCAATATCAGAATTACCTGCCAATTTGAACTTCAATCGATAGGGTTGAAGGCCTCATATTGTGTCCAACATTCGAGATTTAATTGATTTTGAGCAACAGCGACAGCGATCTCGTTAGGTATTCACGGGCTGGCGACGCGTTTCATTACAGGTGGGCCGCTCGACGGTGCCTTCAATTGCTTGAAGTCGGCACACTACTAGAGTGCATAACAATTGAGGGTTCTAGGGAATCGTTGCGAGCGGGTGAAAGTGTTATCGATCTCGCAGAGTATGGTGTGACGGGCACGGGCGCAAATAAAGTGGTGTACTGCCAGCTCAAGCACTCTTCAACCCGTGCTACCAAGAACTTCACGTATTCCGATTTCAAGACCACCCTTAAGGGCTTTGCAGAGCGCTATATCGGTCATTTTGTTGATCGGAGAAGTTCTCAAGAAATCGAATGTGTTTCGTTTTTGCTAGTTACCAATCGCCCAGTATCTAGGCGGCTGACAAGAGCGGTAGAAGCTCTCGGCGCGGGTGAGGAGACTCCTCTGCGTTCGAAGATTGAGGACTTGACGGATTTAAATGGAAGGCACTTAATGCAGTTCTGTAGCGCGTTGAAATTCTCTGAGCGGGAGGGGGACTACATTGCTCAACGCTATCAATTACAGAACGAAATGTCGGGATATGTCGTTGGGGACATTGATCGGCGTGAATTGGATGGGGTTGTTGGGCTTGTGGCGAGTCGAGCATTACCCAAATCTGAGGAGAACAAGCACTGTAAGGAAATTTGTCGTGAAGACGTCCTTCAGCGGTTAGGTGTGACCTCTATTCGTAAACTTTTCCCCGCCAGTCCCCACCTCGAGGAGCTTTCGAATCCAATTCGGCGAGAGCAGCATGCTGAATTGCTGGAGGCTATCGTGAATCATCCGAACCCAACTATCATTCATGCGCCTGGTGGAGTTGGAAAGTCTGTGGTCGCGAGGCAAATTATTGAGAATCTGCCTACTGGCTCGGTTGGTATTCTTTACGATTGTTTCGGAGGCGGGAAGTATCGGAATCCTAGTGAGCCTCGGCACCGTGCATGTGATGCGTTGGTTCAAATTGCCAACGAATTGGCCATTAAAGGCCTTTGCCAAGTTTTGATTACTCGAGAGCGCGGGTTAACAGACGACCTTTTTAGGGCGTACGAAAGACGGTTGGCCGAAGCAGCATGCACACTCAAAAAACTGAGCGAATCGGCGGAGGTCATAGTAGTAATTGATGCAGCGGATAATGCGGAACTTGCAGCTGCCGAATATGGCCAAGAGTGTTTTGCTCACCAGTTGCTAAGGTGCAAATTACCCGAAGGATGCCGCCTAGTGTTTCTGTGTCGCACTGAGCGGATCGGGTTGCTGAAGCCGCCAAGCACGATTGCTAAAATCGCGCTGCGCCAGTTTAGTCTCCAGGAAACGGTGAGCCACCTTCGGTCGTTTTATCCGCGTTCGTCCGAAGACGACGCATCGGAGTTTCATCGACTTACGAATGGTAATCCGCGTGTCCAAGCTAGCGCTCTTTCGGGGTCACACGGGAATGTCTCTGAGCTTCTAAGGCTTCTTGGTCCCGCGGGTTCGACGATAGAAGATCAGATTTCCGCGCAACTTGATGCTGCGGTTTCCAAGTTGCGAGATTCAAATCCTGATACTATTCAGAAACAGATTGATGCAATTTGTATGGGACTTGCAAACCTGCCTCCGTTTATTCCGTTAGGTATCCTTGCTGAAGCAGCAAGTGTAACCGAGGCAGCTATTAAGAGTTTTGTTAGCGATTTGGGGCGACCGTTGTGGCTCTCTAGCGATGCCGTGCGGTTTCGTGATGAGCCGACTGAAACGTGGTTTCAATCCAAGTTTGGTGCCGACCGAGAGCAGCTCGAAAGATACATAGCTTCACTTGAGCCGCTTGCGGCCCGATTCTCGTATGCAGCAAAATCTCTCCCACAATTATATTATCGGGCAGACGATTTGGAGAAGCTACTCTCGCTGGCGCTTTCTGACGACTATCTCCCTGACGATAATCCGATTGATGCCCGCAATATTCGTCTATATCGGCTACAGTTCGCATTTAAGGCGGCGTTGAGACTGAAGCATTTTGGTGACGCGTGCCGACTAGCTTTCCGAGCGGGAGAAGAAGTCGCAGGAGACGTTCGGCAATATGAGTTGTTGGCTGATAACGTTGAGCTAATTCCTTCGTTTCATTCCCCGCATCGCATTCAAGAACTGGCTTATGGAGGCAAGCTTACATCTAGCTGGAGAGGATCAGACAACATCTTTTCAGCGGTGTTGCTTTCGGCGGTTGATGCCTTCAAAGGCGAGTCTCGCAGCTACCTTCGAGGAGCCGAGAAGTGGCTGGATTTATACTTCAGAAGGATAGATGAGAGGGACGATGATCAATTGCCCGATGACGATTTGAAGGATACGGATGTCGTTCAGTTCGCCTGGACCTACCTAAACCTCTTCGGTGGGGAAAAAACCGTTGAATTCCTTGAGCGATGCAGCCCGGGGGAATACTTGTTCCGAGTCACCCGATTGCTCGTTCGACGATTGATTGATGTTTGTCGATTCGATGAAGTTAACGAGATTTCACAGATTGGTGCTGACAATGTTTACCTCGTTTTAGCAGTCGCCGACGAGCTAATGTCAGTTGGCAGATTCCCGCCTAAGACTGCTACGAAAAGTGCTTTGCGTCGTCTACACAATGGGCATGCCATTGAGATCATTGGTGAGTATGGCCATGATGATTTATCGACGCCTGCCATTTTGTCGTTATGCGAAGCTGCGGCAGCTCAAGAACTATCGAAGCAAAAGATTAAGTCTGTCCTGCGACGCTATACGATCAAATTTGCGGATCGTACTGTTGCTGATGCTTATTCTCCCGGGCGGCGCCGCACCTTTTTACGTGGTGTAGCCTTACGTTCGGGACTTGGAGGTGGAGAAGAGCCGTCAATTTCCAAGTTGCTTCAACCTGAAGAAGGAAGCGAGTCACGAAGGAAGGAACAAGAAGATGAGACAAAGGAGCTGAGAGAAGGGATTAGCGCGTTGCTTCCATGGTATTTTGTTCGCGTTCGACTCTTGTTGGGAAGTCTAGTGGATGCAAATTTTGTCCTCGAAGAAACCAAAAAACGCTCTGATAGGGCTCTCTTTGGGCGCTACAAAACGAATGATCATCTTCCGTATGAGATATCCGCGGTACGATTCGAGGTGCTAGCTCTTCATACCAAGGCTTCACCAGATGTCCTTATCGAGTTTATCGAAGGGAGCGTATTGCCAGCTGAGAGAAAGTATGCGCTAGGTGATCTTCTAACGGCCACTAGAACTGCATTTCGCCTCCCTCACTTGGAGCATTTGTGCGAGGGATTGGAGAGTACATGCCGTTCAATTATCGGTGGTGATTGGCATTCTCGACCTGAGGAGCGTGCTAGAGATTTCATTGCCCTCGCCCGAGCGGTGCTTTCACAAAGTGAAGCCGATGCTTCTGCATATTTTGACTCCGCTGTAGATGCAGTGTCCAAGTTTGGCGATGAACTTGTAGCGCGGTGGGAAGCAGTGTGCCAAGTTGCAACGACTGTATCCGCAACTGGAGCGGATGACTCTGAGTTAGCCTATCGATTTTTGCGTTGCGCAGAAATGGTGGGGCAGTCAGTAGAGCGAGAAAAATATTGGGATCGAGACGAGGCGCTGCGAATTGCGGTTAATCTTCATCCGCCATCTGCGTTTGCCGCACTCAGTCGATGGCGAGACAGAAAAGTGGGATGGTTTGAGAAACAATTATGTGCTCTTATTTCCGAGGCCGTAGATAAGAAGATTATTTCTTCCCGGAGCGGATGGGGTTTCTCCGGATTCAAGGGTTGCAGCAAAGATTCTGGGTTTAGTGTGTGTTGCTTGAGCAACGAGGAGGATCGCAATTATAGGAGATCAATGTTTCAGCTTGCCTTCAGGGATATGCGGCTGAATTCAGCTGGATCAAAAGATTTGGCTACGTTAGTTCCTTTTGCCTCCGAGGATTTAGAAGAGCGGGATCAAATTGAACGTCTGATTAGAGATTTACGTGATTCTGAGATTGTGGAGCGGCAGGAGTCGTATGTGAGGCACACGGAAGAGGAAGAGGCGAAGTGCAACAAGGCTCTGGAGGGAATTGATGTAATATGCGTTGCCGAGCTAGCAGAAGCTATTGGGAATTTCCGTTCGATGGGGCCGCCGTTCGATTCTGACATTTTTTGGAGAGAGACCCTAAAACGGGTACCAAAAGGCCGAGAAACGGAGTTTTTGGACGCCTTTATTCAAGTTGAAGGTATTTCCTATCTCACTGGTGTTTTTGTCTTGGGAGAAGTGCAGCGAAATTGGTTAGGGAAGGCGGCAGTCAAAAGGCAATGGACTAGGTTTCTCTCTAAAGTCGGGAAACGGTTTGCATTGGAATTCTCCGATGTCTATCGATCGTCCTATATTCGCGAAAAGTGCAACTTTGAAGATGCTGAGCTTGTTGCCCTCCGATTGGGCATCGTTGACGGGCTGACCGCGAATGCCGAAATGAACGATGCCGCCACATTCTTCGGATTTGTTTCTAGCTTTGCTCAGGAGCTGACACAAGAAGAGGCCGAAGAACTGCTTGACTACGCGATAGGACGATTCGAAATGCACATTCCGGATGATTTTGGCGATGGTAATTTTGCGACGTGGTTGGAAACTCCGACAGATGTCATCCCCTCAGTTGCGGGCCTCATCTGGTCGGCGCTTGGATCACCGTTCTCCTCTGAGCGGTGGGCTTCGGCTCACTTGATTCAGAGGTGGGCTTTATTGGGTTGTGAGAAAGAGATTGAAGCGCTTATAGAGTGTGCCTCACGCCGCAAGGTCGGAGCTTTCGGTGCAAACGATTTCCCGTTTTACGAACTCCATGCTCGACTATACTTACTTATTTCATTTGCCCGCGTTGCTGTTGACCGCCCGCTGATGCTTGTGCCACACGCAGAGTTTTTCGCGTCCGAAGCATTGAATGGTCTTCCCCATGTTCTAATTCAAAGTAACGCTAAGGACATCGCTATTCGCATTGAGGAAGCAGCTCCGGGAACAATTGACGATGAGACAGTTTCGAGGTTGAAAAAAGTTGGAGTTAGCCCCTTCCCTTGCCGAATTGTGCCTTCTACAGGCGTGATTAACGATTCGCCGTGGCATGCCAACAACCAAGTTGATAAATCACTCAAACTGTCTTTCGAGTACGAGTTTGATTGGTATTGGTTCGATCAAGTTGGAAGAATTTTTGGGATTCCAAACGGGCAAGTGGAGGAGATTGCGCGAGAGATCGCAGTTAATCATCTCGGCATCGAATCACATGAAGATTACCGGCCTGATCCGAGGCAATCTCAGTGGAATGTGGGTTCTTACTATGATAGGGGAACCGATCATAGTCACTCCGGCTACCCACGTAATGATACACATTCTTTTTATTTTTCGTACCATAGCTTTTTGTGTGCCGCCACAAAGCTTTTCTACTCAATGCCTGTTTTACATCATGAGTTTAGTGACGAAAATGCATGGGCTGATTGGGTCAGACGGCATTCAATTACCCGAACTGATGGGCGTTGGCTCTTTGATCGGCGGGACCCCTCACCGATAAGGCGGCGAGAATGGGTCGGACAAGAAAAGAGTGACAATTGGCGGTGGATGAATCAGGCCGATGATTTCGTTACCGTGATTACAAATGAAGTGTCTAATCCTGGTTTCCTATGCGTGAGAGGAATTTGGTCTGATGTAGATAGAGGCCGTATAGAAAGCCTTCGTGTAACGAGCGCTTTAGTGACACCGAGAACGGCAGAGGCGCTGGCTGCCTCTCTTCGAAGCGCAAGTCCACATGAATTTTATCTTCCGGCTTACAATGAAGAAGATGACGATTTCCGTTCAACGCCGTTTGAGATGACCGGGTGGATTGGGAAAGTGTGTATTCGTGATAATGGCCTTGATCAATTTGACCTGAACGCAAACGATATTGCGTATCCTCCACTGATTGTCGGAGAAGAATATTCGAAAAAGCTTGGACTCGTTTCAGACGATGAGCATCGTTTCTGGCGCCGCTCGGCTAATTCAGAACCGTCTCTTGTCTCCGAGGTCTGGAGCGAGCGGGACATCAGCAGGCATGATTTGCCATATCGGTATGGCGAACGAATGTGCGCTTCGGTGGAGATTTTAAAGGACCTCTGCCGAGCTACTCAGAAGGATATCGTTTTTTGTGTTGAGATAGATCGTTGTCTACACAAGGGCTACCGAAACTGTTCAGGCGATCGCAGTATGTTTGTTCCAGCTAGCCACAAAGTTTTCTTGTTTTCAGATGACGGAATCCTCAGAGACGCGCAGGAATGCCATCAGGTTGGGTAGAGAGCTTGTTGAGCAGTTGAGCTCACGAGAGCGGGCCGATACCTTGTCGAGATGGATCGCATATTATATTGCGGAACAGATTTCTTTGGCTAGTAGCGCAAGCGGACCTGAGAAAATTGCTGCAGAGGAACGCTGTTTCAGTTCTATTCTAAGATTGTGGGAACACCGCAATTCGCTACCTGATGGTCTTCGTCCGTTTGAGGGCTTTGAGCCGATTTTGCGAACCCTTGCTCAACTTGATCCAGAAAACCCCAAGTCGGTTTATCATGGGGCGATCCGTAGGGATGAATTGACAGAGGAGCCGTCCGAGATTTCTAAACTCGTGGATTTGGTATTTGCGCTGGACCGTGGGACTCGAATCCTGATCGAGTTCTTAATTGGTGAAGCAACCTCGAGAGCCATGCAGCCCGGCGTGAAAGACATACTCGAGCACGTATTTGAGACTGATGTTAAAGGAGATATAGAAGCGATTCGCGAACTTAAGCGGCGAAGCAATCGACTGGCGCTTGAAGGTGTCAAACGGTCTGAAGCGATTGAGACTATGGGAGAACGGTTGGAGGAGTTACGGCGGCTTGGTGAGATGTGTCGCAGCGTTAGCGATCAACTCGAGGAAGAAATAGGTGATACGCAATAATGCTAGAACCTCGGATATCGATTGGGTCGGCTCACGGTCTTCGTTGGATCCAAGTTCGGTAGAGGTGGCCGGCGTAGAGGCGGCGGAGGTCTTTTTCGTCTTCCCAGACGCGGAGGTTGCGGGCGTAGGGGCGGTCGGCGGCGACGATTTCGGGGGCGAAGGCGGCCATGGTGTAGTAGCGGCCTTTGGTACCTTTGTAGGGGTGGTTTTCGCGGCCGGAGGCGGCGAGATACCAGGGGGAATCGAGGTGTTGGCGCGGCCATGCTTTCCCGTTTTTGTGTGTGGTGGCGGGGTCGTCGAGAGTGGCGACGAGGGCGTTGGTGTAACCGGCGAGGAGAGCGGGACTGACGCCGAAGTCTTCGCCGCATTCCCAGATGTAGGGGAGGTTCCAGGCGCCGCTTCCGCTGTGAGAAGCGTCTTCGGCGCCGAACATCGGGAAACCGAGACGAGTTTTTGGTTCCTTATCGCGAAGGGGGGTGTGCATGTGGAAGAAGTACGGGACCCCATCGCGGACGACGCAGATATTTTCGTCTTCGAGATTCCAGATGCCGGCGCGGACGATATTACGGTAGAGATCGATCGTGGGCTGGTAGCGGGAGCCGCCTTCGATGGCCTGGAGGTCTTCGAGGGCGCGGCAAGAAGCGGCGAGCGTGGCGAAGTAGAAGAAGGTTTGGTTCCAGGGTGTGTATTCGATGATTTGGGCGGCGCGATTGGGGAGTGTAAACTTTTCCTGGAGGGCGAGTGTTTTGGCGCCGGGTTCGAACGGGACGGGGTCTTCACCGCGCTTGGGGGAGAGGTCTTGGTAGTCGGCGGTGATTTGGGAGGCCATGTATTTCACTGCGGTGGCGAGGAATTGCCTGGCCTTTTGGACGGAGGGATGTGAGGGGTCGAGTTCTTCACTGCGAGCGCATTCGAGGAGGAGACGGGCGGCGTTGGCGTGGGCCCAGAAGTTGGCGAGGGCAATCGGTTCGTGTGGGATTACGGCGACGGGATCGGAGAGGGGTTGCGAGCGGCGCTCGAGGGGGATGAGTTGCTGGGGGCGATTGGCGAGGAGCCAGTCGATGCCTTCGGCATATTTTACGATTTGGTCGAGGTAGTAGGGATCTCCGCTGAGACGGTAGAGGCGGTAGTACTTTGTGACGTTCGTGGTGTAGAACCCGTAGGTGAAAGAAGGGTGACCTTGGTTTTCGTCGAACTTGCCGTTCTTGAGATCGGAGAGGAGTTCGTCGCCGGTGAGGCCGGGGCCTTCGCGGTAGCGTTGTTCCTTGGGGAGGAAATACCAGCCGAGGCCGAAGCCCTTCCCGTATTCTTCTTTGAGAGCGGCGAGGAGATCGGCAGAGGCTGGTTGCGAGATATCGAAGGAGCCGCCAGTGCCATCGGGGATTTGGGCGGCCGGGGTAAGGGCACCTGAGATAGTGGTGTCAAAACGATCGAGGGGTTGGATATTCTTCCAGGCATCGGGGAGGGCGGCGGCGGTGTCGGCTTCGTCGTAGAGGCCGTAGGCTTTTGTGCTCTCGTAGGAGAAGTCCTCTTTGAGCATGGGGATGCCGGGGCGTTCCTCGAGCGTGTCGTCGGCCCCGACGCTTAGCGGGAAGCAGAGAAGCAGGAAGAGGAACCTAGGGCGTTTCACTTTGCGGAGCGCGGCTTTAGTCGGATGTTCTTTCGAGGACGTGGTCGGCGAGGTATTGGCCGAGGGCGTCGGCGGGCTCGCCGTTGAAATGGACATTTTGGCCGGTCCACCAATCGGTGTAGAGGCCATCTTTGTTGTCTTTGACGAACTGCCATTGGTCGCAGACGGAGATTTCCGGGTGGCGGGCGATGACTTCGGCGGCCCATGGGTTGAGGTATTTTTCCATGACGCGGGCGGTGCGTCCCGGGGGCTTGTCGTTAGCAGTGAGGTCGCCGGCGGGCGGGAAGCCGTTGGGGACGGGGCAGGTGGTGACCCAGATGAGTTTGGCGCCGGTTTTTTTGAGTTCGGCGATGACTTTTTCGAGGCTTTCTTGGTAGCCGGCTTTTTCCCTGCCGGCGTCCCAGTGGCCGTGGTTGAAGCTGATGACGTCCCAGTGCCGGCCGGGTTGGTCGTAGGCGCCGAGCCAGTTGACGATATTCTTGGCGCCGTTCGCGGCGGGGCCGCAGTTGGTGGGCGGGTGGTGGAGATTGAATTTTCCTTCAAGGGCATTTCGCAGGCCGTTGGTGTAGTTGCCGGAAATGGAATCGCCGATGAAGAGGTAGCGGGGCAGGTCGGGATCATCGTGAGCGGCCTGATCGCCGATGGGCTGCACGCGGATTTCCTCGGCGACAATGACGTCGTCTTTCTTTTCTCCGATCACGGTGGCTTTATTGATGAAGGGGTGGAGGTCTGCGACAGTGAGAATGCCGTAGAGGGGGATGGTGGCCTGACCGCCTTTTTTTAGGGAGACTTCGTAGGTGTCGCCGTTGATGGAGAGGGTGCGGGGTTTTGCGTTGGGGTCCCAGGTGCCGATGAAGCGGGGGTCAGCGGCGGTGGCGAGTTGTTCTTTTTCGGGAGCTTGGTTGAAGTGGAGTTCGAGTCCGTGTTCGGCGATCCAGTTTTCGTCTCGCGCCTCGGCAAGGGCTTGATCCACTTGTTTGCCGCCGCGGGTGGTTTTGATTCCGGTGATGGGTCCTTCGGGGAGATCGAAGGTCACGACTTCTTTCGAGGAGTGGATGGCGTAATCGAGTTTTCGGTCCGAGAGGCCATTTTTGAATTGGCGGGTATTGGCCATGAGGGCGACGCGGGTTTCGGGGGACCATTCGACTTCGAATTGGCCTTCGTCGTTGCGGATGTACATGCCCTCGTTGTCTCGTGGGATGATGAGGCCGGAGACTTCCTCAGCGGCGGGGGAGCTCGCGATTGTAATGAGGAGTGAAGCCGTTGCGGCAAGGGATGTGATTGGCAGGTGTGTGAGAGCGGGACGCGATTCTTTGAGGGGGTAGGTTGAGGGCATAGGGCAAGGTGGTTTTCTTTAGACTTCGAAGCAATCCGGATTTGGACAGGAAAGTTTCTGGAGACTGTCCGGCTCGGATGGGTCCGCCCGGTTCGTTTGCGCCTTCGAATGGGGGCGGTGAGCGTCGTGCGAATGCATTTGCGACTCGTGGGGAAACTGGTTTAGTTGAAGACCCCTCATCGCATTGGCCCATCCGGAAGGATTTGGGTTTCGAGGGATCGTGTCCACGAAGCCACACCGAATCCACAGGATGACCTTGGAAGAAGAAGAGAAGCCAGAGCCGAGAGCGGCGCGAAAGGGTTGCTTGTTGAAGCTTGGGCTTGGGTTGTTGGTGATGCTCCTTGTGCTGGGGGTTCTCGTGAACGGTCCGATTTTTCGCAAAGTTGCGGCTTGGGGAATCGAGAAAGGAGCCGAGACCCAGGGCTTGGCGGGAACGGTGACGGTGAAAGGGACGATCCTTTCCGGGTTTCAGTTGGAGGCGCTCGAGTTTTCGGGAGGCGACGAGGGACTCATTCGATCGGTGAAAGTGGGCGAGGCGGGGGTGGATTACAGTGTTGGCGAGTTGATTCGAGAGGGTGGGCTGGGGTGGCTGGAGGAGGTGCAGGTTGCGGACATTGACGTGGACATTGTACTTCCCGAGGAGTCTGAGAAGGACGTGGAGCCGGTGGATTCGAAGGAGAAAGAGAAGGAGGGGGAGCAGGACTTGCCAAAGTTGATCGGCGAACTTCTCGAGGCGCGTTATGAGTTCACCAACATCAACGTAAACCTTACGCAGGGTGACAAGAGTTATCGGATCGAAGACTTCAACTTGATCTTGCCGCCGGGAGGGAAGGGTGAGCTTTCGATCGGGCGACTCGAGATTCCCCAAGCGGAGCCGCGTGAGGATATCGCGACGGTGATCGAAGTCACTTCGGAAGCGCTTAAGCTGGGGCCATTGAGAATATTGGAGCCGGTCGAGTTGACTTCGTTGGATGTGAACTGGGGGAACGATGATGTGCCGTTGCTTGCGGCGACGATCGGTCTTTCGGGTGGGGTGGTCGAGGCGCGGTATGGGAAAGACGGGTCGATCAGTGCGAAGCTTGGGAGTGGCGCGATTGAGTTGGGGCCGCTGCTAGCGTTGGGAGGGATCGAGGATTTGTCCTCGGGGCGTGTGGATCGTCTTGATGTTGAGTTCAGCGGCGATTTCGGGGTGCCGGCGACCTGGGATGCGGACCTTGGTCTTGATTTGAGCGATCTCACTTGGGAACCGGCGAGAGTGGATGCCGTTTCCCTGGGGGCAAGCGTTGTGTCGGGTGACGGTGCGAAGGATACCTTCCGTTTATCGGCGAACCGGAGGGGGGCGCGAATAGAAGCGGAGGGTGAGACCTCGTTTTCGGGAGCTGCTGATCCGGCGGGGCTTGCGCTGTTGCCTGTTGCGATTGACGCGACGCTTGAGGTCGGTGACATCGAGGAAGTTCTTGCGGACTATCTTCCGGCGGGTGGGCCTGTGATTCCGGCGACGGGTGCTTTGGCGGGAGAACTGGAAATTGCGGTTGCGGACAAGCAGCTTGTGACGACCCACGCTGATCTGCGTTCGGAAGGGCTTAGTTACGATGGAGTGGGGATTGACGGGATTCGGGTGCTTGCCGATCTCGCGGCGCTGGAGCGCTTGGTATTTGATGCGGACATTGGGTTGGATGAGGCGACGTCGCTCGCGGTCGAGGGGACGCTGGACCCCAAGGTCCTGTCATACGATGCGAACGCGGACATTGAAATTTCGATCAACGAGCGGCTCAAGGCCTTGTTGGCGTCGTTTGGCTTTGACAAGGAATTGGAGGGGGCGGCGAGTGTGTCGTGGGCGGGGTCGGGCAACATTAAAGAGAAGGCGCACCGTGGAAACGCCCGGGTGGAGGCGGACGGGATACGATATGCCGGGGCAGAAGCGGTGAGTGCGACGGTGGAGGGGAGTTACGACGATTTTGAGATTGAAGTTCCATCGATGTCATTGACGAGTGAGACGCTCCAATTTCGCGGCGGGCTTTCTTATCGTGATGAAGTGTTTTCGATTCCGGAGATGCAACTGCGTTCGGGAGACTTGTTACTAATGCAGGGAAGAGTTGCGGTGCCGCTTGCGCCGGCTGTATTGAAAGCCCCGACGGATTTCTTTGTTCAAGAGGGGCCGATTGACGTTGAGATTGAGAGTCACGACCTGGCGCTTGATTCGGTTCTGGGGTTGTTCAAGGCGGAGCCCCCGGTGGGGTGTCGAATCAATCTTAATTTCAAGGCCTCGGGTAGTCCGGCGGACCTTGCGTTCGCGGGGACGTTCACGGCTGATGATTTGGTCGTCACGCCGGGGGAGAACGCGGAGTTGACGGACAAAGTGGCACCGGCTCGAGTGGCGTTGGAGCTTGCGGTAAGCGAAGAGCTTGCGCGAGTGGCGGGCTCGATTGAGCAGGCGCAGATAAACCCGTTTACGATCCAGGGTGAGATGCCGTTCACGCCGGTGGAGTGGATTGAAGGGGACGAGGATCCTTTAAGGCAGGCGCTCTCGGTTTCCGCGACGATGGAGGAGAGTCAGTTGGCGTTTCTTACGGGGTTCATTCCGGGATTGAAAGAGATCGAGGGGGTGATCGGGATGGATTTTTCGCTGACGGGCACCCTTCATGAGCCGGTGATGCTGGGTCACGCCAACCTGGATGTGGAGACGCTGCTTCTCAGCAGCACGAAGGCGCCGTCGGTGCGTGATGTCGTAGCGGATATTCGATTTGAGGATTGGGCGGTGCATATTGATCGCTTTGACGCGTTGCTTGCCGGAGGGCAGATTGCCTTGCGGGGTATGGTGGGCTTGCCTGAGGGAGCGCCACCGGAGTTTGATTTGCACTTGGGCGGGCATGAGGTGCTTGTCTTTCGGTCGGACAGCGTGAGTTGTCGCACGGACATTGATCTGCGTCTGACCGGACCGTATACCGAAGCGACGCTGGCGGGGACGATTGGGATTACGAACAGTCTTTTCTACAAGGACATTGATTTATTGCCGGTGGGTCCGCCCGGCTTTGGGGGTGAGGAATCGGAGATACCGGTTGTGGATCCGGGGCCGAGGATGCCCTTGCCGAAGTCGATTGACGTGGGGGTTCCGATCGAGCCGTTCAGCGACTGGAATGTGGACGTGCGTTTGGTGACGCAAGATCCGTTTCGAGTGGTGAGCAATCTGGCTCACGCGGAGGGGCATAGTGATTTGAGGATCAGCGGTAAGCTGGGGGCGCCGGTGCCGAACGGGCGGCTTTGGGTTGAGCGAGGATTGCTCACTCTTCCGTTCAGCAAGATTGAGCTTACGGAGGCGCAAGTGGTTTTTGATGAGACGACCGGTTTCAATGGATTGCTTGCCGTGCGTGCGGGCGCGAAGATTGGGGATTACCAGGTATCGGTATTTGCCCAGAACCGGGTGCTTGATCCGAAGATTGTCTTCATGAGTATCCCGCCGGTGCCGCGTGAGGATATCCTGTCACTTTTGGCATCGGGAGCGACGCGTGAGCAATTGAGTGATGGTGGGGGGACAGCGGCGACCAAAGCATTTCTATACTGGATCCAGGGTCTGCGGAAGAAGGAGAGCCGGATTGATCCGGACGCGCCTCCCTCCTTTGCGGACACCATTGAGGAGCGGACAAATGTGTCGGTGGGTGGCATTGATGCGAACACGGGGGCGATGCAGTTTGATGCGACGATACGGTTGTGGCGTGAATCGTATCTGGGCTTCAGCACCGGGGATGAGAACAGTTACCGAGGAATCCTCAAATACATCTTTCGATTTCGATGATTTCTTTAATGTCGCACTTTTTCCGGGAGCGACCGGGAACGATGAGATGCTTTTTTCGAAGCATGGCGTGTTATTGTTATTGTTGTGGTGGCGTGCTTGTGGCGGGGGTGACTTCCGCGGGGGCGGAGGAAGGGGCTGTGGGTGGGGGCGTTACGGCTCCGCAGGAGATACCGAAACCGGCGCGAATGGAAATTGTCGATCGTGAGTTGATTCCTTCGGTAGGTGCAGCTCGTCCGGGTAAAGTTTTGATTGAAGGGTTGAGGGAGATTTCTGAGGAGGACGCGCGGGCGATGATCACCTTTCAGGTGCGCAATATTGAGGAGAGTGGAGTGACGATGGCGCGGGCGGATGATGCGGCGTTTTTCCTCGAAGAGGGGATTCGGGATTTTGGATACCGAGAGGCCAAGGTTGAGTGGGAGATCACGTCGGCGAACGATGTTCTCCTCACGGTGCAGGAGGCGAAGGAAGTTTATGTTGGAGAGATAGTGGTGAGGGGGAACGAGCATCTGAGTGCGGGGGCGATACGGGAGTTAATCACGCAAGCGACTCGGAAGCGGCTGGGGTATTCCATTGGGGCGAAGGATATTCCTTTTGTGGAGGACGACGTTCGGGCCGGGGTCGAGGCGATTCGTCATCTTTATGTATTGATGGGGTATGCCGAGGTGGAGGTGGAGTTGGTGGAGACGATTCATCGGCCGGAGACGAGTCGGATGGATTTGTCGATCACCGTCGTGGAGGGGTTGGTGCAGCTAGTAGGAGAGATTGATCTGCCGGCTCCGATCGCTCCGCAGGTGGAAGCGGTGTATCCTTCGCTGGTTCCGGAATTTGGAGGGAAGCCTTACACGGCGGCGGTGTCGGCGAACTTGGCCAACCGGATTATGAGTGCCGCCCAGGACGCGGGCTATTTTGACGCCGAGGTGGAGGTAGATGCGGCGCCGCCGCGGCGGGGGCCTCCCGGTGAAGACGGGGACGAGCGTCTTTTTGTGGATTTGACCGTGCTTCCTGATTGGGGGGAGCGGTATACCTTTGCCGGGGTTGAAGTGAGCGGTTTGGAGAAAGTGCGTGAGGGTGTGGTTGACCGGCGTTTTGATCCGTTGATTGGCGAGCCGTATTCACCGAAGGCGGTCAACGAAAGGGTGGAGATGCTTTTGGAAACGGGGGCGTTCAATGGATTTACCACGGAGGCGATACCGCAGCCTGACCGGACGATTACATTGAAAGTGGCGGTGGAAGAAGCGAAGCGGCACTCGCTGGCGCCCTATCTTGGATACAGCAATTACGAGGGGCCGATTATTGGTTTGGAGTATCGGAACTCCAATTTTCTTCGGCGTCTTCAGACGTTGGAGATCGAAGGAGAGTTTACAGGTCGTGGTTTGTCGGGAGACATTGAGTATACGAATCCTTGGTTGTTTGACACCGACTGGCAGCTGAAGCTCGGAGCGAATGCGGGGACGACAGACAACGAGGGATACGACGTGTTCAATGTGGGTTTTCGATTGGGATTGCGTCGTGACTTTGGTGCGGAGAAGCGACACCGAATCACCTTATTTGCGATTCCGGAGTACGGGGACATAACGGATTTTGAAATCGAAGAGCAATTTCTTGGTCCGCGGGATTATGTCGTGAGTCGGGCGGGCGTCATATATTCGTATGACAGCCGGGATGATCCGACGAATCCGAGGAAGGGATTGATTGCCGATTTTCTAATTTCTGGAGCGGGCTCGGCGATTGGGAGCGATGTCGAGTTTGTTCGGGGAACGGCGCGGGCGGTTTATTTGCAGCCGGTTGGGCGGTCGACGCTACGACTGGCGGCGCGGGCGGGAATTATTGATCCGTCGGGGGACGAAGAGTTGCCGATCGACATTCGATTTTTTTCGGGTGGTGCGCAATCGGTTCGAAGTTTTCGTGAGCGAGACCTTGGTCCGAAGGATCGGAACAATTTCCCGATTGGGGGTGAGTTTGTCACGGTGTTCAATGTGGAATACGAGATACCTGTGGCGGGACCGTTCAGCGTGGCGCCTTTTTTTGATGCGGGGAACCTATTGTCGCAAGCGGAAGATGCGAGCTTGGACGACATGCACTATGCGGGAGGGCTTGGTCTCATATTGAACAGTCCGATCGGGCCGTTGCGGATTGATTATGGGCATAACCTGAACCGTGGGGAGAACGAGCCCTCGGGGAGTTGGCATATCGGGTTTGGGGTGGCGTTTTAGGGGGAGCGAGGCTTTATGGGGCGAGGAAGCCGCCGCCGAGGGCGGCGTCAGCGGCGATGCAGGCATTGTAAGCGTCGAGGGCGGTGCCGGTGAGGGTGGCGATGGTGAGGGGGGATTGTTCGTTGATGTCGTTTGCGGGGGCGCCGACGTTGTAGAATTCCTGGACGGGAGTGGTGGGGTTTTCGGGGTCGTGGAAGATGATGAGTTTGTAGTCCGGGAAGTCATCGGTGATGATGGCGCGGCCGCGGTTGTTGCCGTTTCCGCCTTCGGCGATCATGGTGCGATCCGCGGTATCGGTTCCATTGAGGATGGGGACGATACTGGTGGATTGCGCGAGGGCGGTGGGAGGCGCGACGGTGGTGGGATCGATTTTGGCGAGTTCGAGGATGGTGGAGTAGAGGTCGACGGCGTGGACGAGGGTATCGGTGGTGGAGCCCGGGGTGACGGTGACGGCGGGGCCTTGGATGACGAGGGGGACGTGGATGCCGCCGTTGTAGAGGTCGCCTTTGGAGTGGCCATTGCCGAAGGGGGCTTGGACGACCTGTCCGGGGGTTCCGTTGTCACCGATGAGGATGACATTGGTTTCGTTTTGGTCGATGCCGGCAAGGAGTCGTCCGAGTTCGGTATCGAGGGCTTCGAGCATTTTACGGTAGTTCCAAGCGTTGGCGGATTCGCCGGCCGCCTGGGGGGAGTATCCGCCGGGAGGCGCGAGTCCTGCGGGGGGATCGTGGAAGGGGGAGTGTGGGGCATTGAAGGCGACCCAGCAGAACCAGGGGTCGCCATCGGTTTCCGAGCGATCGATGAATGCGAGGGCCTCGTTGACTTGGTCGGTCGTGGTGTAGGTGGTGGTATTGGCGGTGACGCCGTTGGTATTTTTGTTCCAGCTGAAGTAATCGGGGACACCGCCGCCGGTGATACCGTAGAATTCCGGCCAACCTCCCGTGGTATTGTAGCCGGTATCTCCGCTTCCCAGGTGCCATTTGCCCATTGATGCCATGGCGTAGGAAGAACCGGCGGCGGTGAAGGCTTCGGGTAGAGTTACTTCGGCGGTGGAGATGGCTCCACCGGGGGTATAGACGCCGGTTTGGTGGGCGTAGCGACCGGTGATGAGGGAGGCGCGGGTGGGGGAGCAAACGGGATTGACGTAGGCGCGGGTAAAGCGGAGGCCGTTGGCCGCCATGGATTGGAGGTTCGGCATATTGGGGAGGGCATCGGCCGGGGGTATTGTGTTGTCGATTGGGCTGCGGTCGATGGCCCAGTCGTCGAGGATGAGGAGGAGGATATTATTGTCGGAGCCGGAGGGGGGCGGCGGGGGGCTACCAATAGTGTGAGTGTTAGTCGAAGTGACTGTCGTAAGGGATCCGCCGACGGGGGTGAACGAGAGGAGGGCGGGGTATTCGCCATTGGCGAATGAGGAATCGTCGAAGAGGAGTTCGGCCATGCCGGTGGTGCGATCGTAGTGGAGAATGGTGGCGGCGAGGCCGCCGACGGTGATGGAGGTGATGGCGCTTTGGATGGGCAGTGGGGTGGTGATTGGGAAATCGGCGATGAAGGTGGGGTCGGGAGCGGGTTCGCCGGAATAGTTGAAAGGGTCGGACCACCGGGGGTCGGAGGTGAAGTTGTGGTCGGTGAAGGTTTTCATGAAGGCGACGAGAGCGTCGACTTCAGCGTCGGTGTAGTTCGGGGTGCGTGGGAGGCCCGTGTTGTTGTTGATGAGGCGTGGGTGGAGATTGGGGTGGGCTTGGACGTCGGTGCTGTAGAAACGGACGACGTCTTCGAGGGTGGCGAAGCGGCCATCGTGCATGTACGGGGCGGTGAGTTCGATATTGCGGAGAGAGCTGCTTTTAAATTCGCCGTCATCTCCGGGATTGCCGGTGACGCCGCCGAGGCCTGGGTCGGTGGTGACGAGGTCGAGGCCGTTGTTGCGTGGTTGAGGCTGGACGAAGATGTCCGTTTGGTGGCAGCGGGCGCAGTTGGTGCGGCCGCCGCCGCCGGTGTTGAAGAGTTGGCGGCCGAGTTCTTCTTCGGCGGTGAAGTTGGCGAAGTTGGTGGCGACGCCCTCGTCGTATTTTGATTCGTAGGACACCATGGAGCGCACGAACTGAGCGAGGGCGTTCTCCATGTTGGTTTGGCTGGGGGTGGGATCGCCGGGGAAGGCGGCGGCGAAGAGTGATTGGTAGTAGGGTTCGGCGGCGATTTCGTTGATGACGTCGGGAAAGGCGCTACCCATTTCGACCGCGTCCTGGATGGGTTGGCTGGTTTGGTCTTCGAGGGTGTTGGCGCGTTCGTCCCAGAAGAAGCGGCCGTTGTTGTAGTATTTTGAATTGGCGAGGCCCATGGAATTGCGGCCGGTGAGACCTCCTTCGAAGCCGACGGAGAAGTCTACGCCATCGGTGAAACCCAGTTCCTGGATATGGCAGGAGGCGCAGGAGATGGTGTTATTGATGGAGAAGCGTTTGTCGTAGAAGAGGACGCGTCCGAGGGTGGCGCCGGCGTCGGTCGTGGGATTACCGGCGGGGGTATTGTCGATATTCTGGATGCCGGCGACCTGGAAGTGGGCGGGGAGGGGAAAATTGGTGTAATTGTAGGGAGTGGTGGGGAGGTCGAGGATATTGGATTCGTCGTTGGGGACTTGTTGGGCGGGGTCGTAGTTGAAGCGGAAGAAGATGTGGGGGTGTCCGGAGATTGGGGGCGCGTATCCGACGAGAGCTTCGGTGTTCGTGATTTTGAAGGAGCCGACCTCGGTCCAATCGACATTGTTGGTGGATTCTTCGATAATGAGGAAGCGGTTCTGGCGATCGTCGAGGTCGAACTCGTGCATATCGTCGCCGCCTTGGGTGGTGCCGATGCTGTAGTTTAGGAAGAGGTCATCCATGATGGGTGCGCCTTGGCCCCACGCATTGGGGATCAGGGCGAGGGCGGCCAGGAGCAGGCAGGAGCCGAGGGCGGGTCCTGTGTTGGAACGGAGCCGGAGGGAGGGGAGGAGCCGAGTTACATTGGGCGGGTTCATCATCGGGAGGTGTTTGGGATTGGACTGGAGGTGGTTCTTATGGGCGGAGCCACCAATGAGCATGGGAACACACTGGACCCGGTATGATTACGGGATGATTACCGTGCCGAAATTTTTCGAAATTTCGTGGCGGGCTGCTTCAGGCCGAGCGTTCCGTGAGATCGAAGCGGAGGCGCGGGCCATCGATGAAGGCGGAGAGGTCGAGGCGGAGGGCTTCGGCGCATGCTTTGGCGAGGGAGAGGCCGAGGCCCGAGTGGCCGCTTTCGGATTCGCGCGAGGGATCGCGGCGCCAGAAGCGATCGAAGAGATTCCCGACGTCTTCTTCGGTGATGTCGTCGACGGAATTGGCGACGGAGACGCCGACGTATTTGCCGTCGCTCCCTTTTACGGTGCCGATGACGACGCTCCCTTGTTCGGGGGCGTATTCGACAGCGTTGGAGATGAGGTTTCCGAGGATATGGCGGAGCATATCCCGATCGGCGTGCATTCGGAGGGAATCGGAGACGCCGATTTCGACGTCGAGGGAGCGTTCGAGGGCGCGGGCCTGCCATGGTTCCCAGCATTCCGTAGTGAGTTCAGCCATGGGGACATCGTCGCCGCGCAATTTCGCGCCGCCTTGCTCCCAGCGGGCGAGGGCGAGGAGAGTTTCGGTCATGGCTTCCATTCGGCCTGTGACTTCGACGATGTCGTCGAATTTTTGCGGGTCGCGTTGATCGGGCCACTGGAGGGCGACCTCGGCGATCATTTTGATTTCGGCGATGGGGGTGCGCAGTTCGTGGGCGATATCGGAGCTGAAGCGGCGTTCTTTTTCGAAGCTGGTTTCGAGGCGGGCGAGGAGGTTATTGAGGCGATTGGCGATGGGAAGCAGTTCGGTGGGCATGGCTTCGGTGGAGAAGCGTTTTTTCAGGTGGGCGGCGTCGATGGCGGACACTTCATCACCGAGGTGTTGGAGGGGGCGGAGGCCGCGACGGAGGGTGGTGATGACGAGGAAGGCGGAGGCGCCTGCGGTGGCGAGGCCGGTGAAGAGGATGCCGCCGAGGACTTTAGAGAGGGTTTGTTGGACGTTTGAGAGGTCGTAGGCGACGACGACGGTTGCGTTTCTATTTTTTCCTGATTTGCCTCCTTTGCGTGGCGTATCAATGCGATCGCGGAGGCGCAAGCCGGTTGAGAGCATGCGGACGGTTGCGCCGTTCGGGGTGGTGGCGGTGGCGAAGACATCCTGATCCTGTCTGAGGGGGGGTGGATCGGGGAGGGATTGGTCTTCGAGGCTTGGGGATTTTTTGTCGAGAGCGGGACTGCCCGCGTGGATTTCGTAGTAGTATCCGCTCAGTGGGTCTTCGAACTCTTTCCAGCGATCATCTTCTTTTTTCTGGCGGAAGGCGGGACCGGCCGGGAGCGAGGAATCCATGGATTTGCTGATCAGTGGAAAATTGACTTTTCGGACCCACTGGCTGGCATCGCGAAGATTGGAGTCCACCTGAGAGACGAGGCTTTCCCGGACGGAGAAGTAGACGGCGGTACCGGCAAGAGCGAGGACGAAGCCGAGTCCGACGAGGAGGGAGACGAGGAGTTGTTTGTGAATGGACTTCATCACGCGGTGCGTTCTTCGAGCACGTAACCTTGTCCTCTTTTGGTGTGGATGAGGGGGGTATCATCTTTCGGCACGGAAATTTTTTGGCGGAGGACACAGATGGTGCGATCGACGACGTTGCTGGAGGGGGAGACGAGTTCGTCGTATACGTGGTTTTCGATTTCGGTGCGGGACACGACTTTGCCTTCGCGGAGGGCGAGGTATTCGAGAATGGCGTATTCTTTGGCGGTGAGATCGAGGGTTTGGCCGGCGCGGGCGGCGGATTTTCTCGAGGTATCGACTTCGAGGTTACCGATATTGAGATTGTGGGTGGTTTGTCCGTAGGAGCGGCGGCAGAGGGCATTGACGCGGGCGAGGAGTTCTTTGAGGGCGAAGGGCTTGGCGAGGTAGTCGTCGGCGCCGGCGTCGAAGCCTTCAACCTTATCGTCGATTTTGTCGCGCGCGGTGAGGAGGAGGACGACGAGGTCGCGTTTTTGTTTTCGGATTTCGCGGAGGATGGAGAGGCCGTCCATGCCGGGGAGCATGATATCGAGGATAGCGAGATCGTAAGGGTTTTCCTGGGCGAGCCAGAGGCCTTCATTGCCATCGGCGGCGGTATCGACGGCGTAGCCAGATTTTTTCAGGGCGGTGGCGGTGGCTTCGCGGAGGTGCCTTGAGTCTTCGACCAGGAGGATGCGCATTTGGTCATTTAACCCGTTGAACGGGCGAAAGTGACACAAAAAATGAGTCTCTATTTCCCGAGCGGGGTGAGGACGAGGTCTTTGTAGTGGATTTCGATGGGATGGGGAGCTTTGTGGACCTGGAGGGCGATGTGGCCTTTGGCGACGGCGATTTCTTCGTCATCTTCTTTGTAATCGGTGAGTTTTTCTCCATTGACGAAGATTTGGATGTGGTTGTCTTTGCAGACGATGCGGTAGTCGTTCCATTCCTCTTTCTTGATGAGTTTTTCGAGGAGTTCGGCGGCGGGTTTTTTGGTGAGGAATTTTCGGCGGCGTGATTCGTCGTAGAGGGCGCCCCAGACGCCGGTGCCGATATCGGCCTGGAAGCCGATCATTTCGGTATCGTTCGGGACGCGGACGGAGCGGATTTGGATGCCGCCGTTAATTTTTGAGCCGGGGGGATTGCTGAGGGTCTTGACTTTGCAGGTGAGTTCGAAGTCGTGGTATTTTTTATCGGTGGCGAGGAAGTAGTTGTGGGGAATTTTTTCTTTGAGGGAGCCGGCGACGATGGCGCCGTCTTCGACGCGGAACCATTTTTCATCGCCGTTCCAGTCGGAGAGGTCTTTTCCGTTGAAGAGTTGGATGGGTTCGGCGGCGGGGGCGGGGAGTGTGATGAATGCGGCGAGGGAGAGTGAGAGGAGGAGGGGCTTGTTCATGTTGAAGGGGTGGTTGGGTGCTTCTTCGTATCAGATCAACGGGGGAATAGAGGAGGATATATCGACTGGAGTTTAGTATGAGAAGTCGGAGTAGGGGCGGAAGAAGCCGGTGTTGTCCGGATCGGTGGTGGGGGGTGGGAGGGGGGCGTAGCGGAGCATGAAGAAGGCGGGGGCGGGACCCACGGGGTTCATTTGGTGGGTGACGGGGGCGTCCGCGCCGATGACTTCGGAGCCGAGGTCGGACCAGTTGGAGAGGTCGGTGGTTTTCAAGAGTTGGTAGTTGAGAGATTCTTCGCCGTGCCAGGTGACATCCATGGTGGTGTTGTCTTGTGGATCGTAGTGGATGTTTGGCTCGGCGGGTTTGAGGCGGTAGGCGAACCATTTCAGGGTTTCGTCGCGGGCGAGGCGTTTGGCTTTTTCGTCCTCGTCTTCGGCATTGGTGTTCCAGTCGGCCATGTTTTCAATCGTGGCGTTGTCGAAGGAGTGATCGGCGTGATCGAAGATAAGGTGGTGGTAGAAAGGGTTGTCGATGTTTTCGGCGTTGGCTTGAAGTTGGGAGGATTCGACGAAGGTGATGGGGTAGAGGTTGCCGGTCATGGGGGTGACATTGGTGTCATCGACGTCGAGGAGGTAGTCTTCGGTGCCGTGGAACATGATGACGCTGCATCGGCGATCGGGCATGTATCGACCGGCGGCGATGGAGCTGGCTTGACCGTGGTATCCGTAGTGGCCGCAACCGGGGTAGTAGCAGGCGTAGACTTTGGGGAAGGGAAGATTATCGGGGATGCGGATGGGATCGGGCACCTGGAGATCGACCGTTTGCTCGACCCAAACGGGTTGGTTGTTGACCATGACCTGGACGAGATCGATGTAGTTCACGGTGTAGGGAGAGATGTTTACGGAGGGATCGACGAGGACATTGAGAGCGGTTTGCGCGCCGTGGGAGAAGGCGAGGAGGCCGATATTGTTTTCGTCGACGTCGATGCGGGTGGTGAGATAGGCGAGGGCGGCGACGACGTCTTTGGGGCGTTCGTAGTTGGGGGAGCAGAGGGCGTCGTCGTCTGCGGGGTCGTGGTGGGGGCGTCGGCCTCCGAAGTTAGCGGGGATGCCGCGGGGGTTGAAGCTATCGGGGAAGAGGCAGAGGTAACCGCGATCGCAGAGGGCTTCGGCCCAGTCTTTGAACTGGTTGGCGGGGCCGTTGGAGATATCGTCGAGGCTCCAGAGGCCGCCGGAGCCGTGGAGGATGATGATGGTGGGGTAGGGTCCGGAGCCGTGGGCGATGGGATCGGGTTCGTAGACGACGCCTGACAAGGTTAATTGGTTAGGGTTGTTCGGGTAACCGGGGAGGGCGGCGAGGTCACCGGTGGGTGCGGGGATGGGGTTGGGTTCGAGGGATTCGGGGAGGTCGAAGTAGACGATGTCGTATGAGGGGGGAGCAGCGGAGAGAGGGGACATGGCGGCTGCGAGCAGGCACAGCACGACCATAGGTATGAATGTTAGAATTTTCATTTTTACCGCGACACGGAACCGCTCGGTTGTGGTGGTTCGGAGATTTCTCCACACCGCCTCTTGAGAGCGCGAAGCGCGGTTCAGCTCAGTCGTTACAGGGAGTAAGACGAACGAGACGCCAGAAATTGCAGAATTTTTGTGTCTTGGGCAGGGGTGAGAAGGAAGAGGGATCAGTCTTCGAGGATGAAGCCGACGGCGGTAAGTCCTTCTGCTTGATGCATCCATGCGGGGTCGTAGGTGGGTTCCGGCGGGGCATCGTCTTCGCCTTTTTCTTTGGCGATGTAGTGGGCGAGGTATGCTTCGCGCCACTTATTGAGAAGGGCGGCGTCTGCTTCGGGGAGCATGTAGAGTTCGAGGCTGCGCGGTCCTTGTTCGTCTTCGCGGTAGTGGATGGTTTCGGAGAAGGTGCGATTGGGGTCGAAGGGCGGGGCGGCGGGGAAGAGAAAGTCGTTCTCGGGAATGACTTGGAAGATCATCAGGACGAATCCGGCGGGGATGTTTCGCGAGCGACCGCGGGCGGTGACTGGGGAATCTTCTTCGTCGCCTTCCTCGGGGGTTTTGAATTCGGCTTCGGGTTTGGGTTCGGCGTTGGCGGGGTCTTTGTCTTCGGCGAAGGAGGGTGGGGTGAGGGAAACAAAAAGAACGAAGATGGGTAGTGTGAGGAGCGAGCGATTCATGAGGGTAGAATAGTGCGGAGGGGTTTCAGGATGCAATCCCAAGGGCGATAGGAGATTCTTGCGCCCCTCCAGGGCGCATGGCATGCCTAGGGTGGGGATCCGGTGGTTCCGCTTCGCCCTTTCGTCTTGGCTTCGCCAAGGCGTTCTTCGCTCTTCGAGCTACGAAGGGCACGCTTCACCACCGGCTATTTTCTTTGGTCCCTCCGGGACCGGAATGAGGGGAGGCATGGTGGGAGCGGAAAATCGCCCGAGGGGACTCGGGCTCCTACAGGGTAGACTCCAAAGGGAATTCCTGCGAAGCGAGCGCTATTGGTATTCGATGACGAGTTCGGGTTGGTTGCCTGGGGTGCCTTCGCCGGACCACCAGCCGTTGCGGTCGTTTCCGTTGTCGTTGTCGGTGGGGGTTTGGAAGGCGAGGCGGAACTGGGTGCGGCCGGCGGGATTGATGTGGGTGTGGGTGGTGGGGGAGAGCGTGGCTTCTGCCCAGTTTCCGTTACCGCCGGGGTTATTAAAGGTGGCGATGTTGGCGGCCGAGGGGGCGGCTTGGAAGTCGGCGGCTTCGAGGTTGTTGTTTGAGTTGAAGGCGCCGGACTGGATGTCGGCGTTGAGGGAGCCGGCCCAGTTGAAGGGGTCGGCGCCGGTGCCGCCGCCGCGGAGGAGGCGGAGTTTGGCGGAGACGATGGTCGCGCCGGGCGGGAGGGTAGACGTATCGAAGGAGAGGATGACGCGGTTCTGGGTGTTGGTGTTAGAGTCGCCGAGGCGGAGGGCATTTTGTCCGGTGGCGGAGGAGTTGATCGTGCCCCCGGTGCCGGCGCCTTGGGTGGATTCTTCGATCCATCCGTCTTCGGCGGCGATGGACGTGAAGGTGATGGTTTGATTTCCGGGCGGGTCGCTCGAGCAGCAGCCGCTGTCGATGGCGGCGTAGTATTCGCCGATGGTGGCACCGATGGCGGCAGCTGCTTCGAGGGTCAGGTGACCGGTTGCGTCGGTGTAGTCGGCGCAGGTTCTGACTTCGGGGGAGAAACCGGGGACAACTTCGGGGGTGGTGCCGAAGCGTTGGGCGATGACATCGTCAATGGCGTTGTCGATGTGGGCGTGTTGCCAGGAGGCTCGGATTTGGGCGCCGGTGGGGGTGAAGATGCAGGTGGCGTGGTCGGGCCCGCCGACGACGGGTTGGAGGATGATGCGGGTGGCGGTGGGGAGTTTGGATTTGATGGTTTCGATGGTGGCGTTGATGGCGTTGGCCCAGGCGGTTTCGTCGGAACCGTAAGGCCCGCTAATGACGAGGAGGACGCGATCGGGGGAATCGGAACCGGTGGGGCAGGGGGAGACGAGGGCATTGTTCCAGCCGGTGTAGTCGGGGTCTTGCCAGCGGTCGACGCCGGCGCCGCTGTTCCAAAGGAGTTGCCATTTGTCGTCATCGACGATGGATTCGAAGGTATTGCCGGTGACGAACCATCCACCGTTGGCGCCTCCGACTTGGCTGAAGCCGATGACTTGTGTGCAATCGAAGCAGGGGTTGGGGAGGGATTCGGATTGGTAGAAGCGGTGGGGTTGGCCGGCGGCGTTGGTGTCTTCGTATTGGAAGTGGTTGGTGGCGACGGTATTTTTTCCGAGTTCGGTCCAGGTGTGGAGATTGTTGGAGGCGTGGAGGCTGAAGTAGTGGCCTGGGGGTGCGGTGATTTGGATGAGGGGATGGTTTGCGGGGGAGTGGCCGTTGATGGAGAGTTTGGCTGGGGGAGGCAGTGGGTTGGATTCTTCGGCGTGGGCGGTGGTGGGGAGAGTGAGTGGTATCGACAGGAACAGTGTTAGATTCAGGAGCAGAGTGCTGTTGGGCGGGGAATTTGTGGGCGGGGAGATCATGGTGACGTGGGATCGGAGGGCGCAACAAGTATTCCGTATACGGACTAATTAATACGTAAACGGACTATCTTGCAAGAAGAATCAGCGCGAGGCCGGTGGGAATTGATGGGAGTGGGGTTTCTTGGAATGGGCGAGGGGCGGGGGATTGGGCGGCAGCTGGGATGGGGTGTTCTTGTGAGTCAGCCGCCACTATTTAAGAAATCATGACTATCAATAATTCTTAGATTTTTTATTGTCTTTCTATGGGCAACCTAGCTATTATTAATGGTGTCGTTTCTTGCGATTGGAACGGCTATTCCAAATCGTTGTTTATCCTATGAAGAGTTTGAGTGTTTCGAAGGTAATTGGAGGAGTGATCCTGGGGTTTGTGGTGGCGGGATCGGCGCCGGGGGCGGTATTGGTGCACAATTTTGCGGTGGGGCCGTTGGTGGCGGGTTCGAACGGGACTTTTGACGTGCCACAGTTCAATGCGGCCTTGGGGACCTTGACGAGTGTGAGCTTGGTGGTGAATGCGAATTCCGCCGGTGGTTCGAACATTTTCGACAATGAGAATACCAACGGGGGCACGGCGGATATTTTCCTGGGAGCGGATGTCACCGTCTCGGGACCGGGAGCAACGTTGACGGTGATGCCGGCGCCGCAGCAGATGTTGGATGACGTGGTGATCGCGATTGACGACGATGCCTTGCCTGATTTTGCGGGCGCGGACTCGGCCGGGATCGTGGGGGGGAATGGCTCGGATTCGGATTCCGGGTCCTTGAATGATCCGCCGAACGACTTGAGTGCTTACATTGGGTTGGGCAATGTGACGTTTGATTATTCGAGTGCGTCGAACTTCCAGGTGATTACGACCTTGAGTGGTCAGAGTCAGTTTGTGAACCCGAACTTCGATTTCGATGGGACGTTGACTTACACGTATACCGTGCCGGAGCCGACGCGGGCGTTGTTATTGATTGCGGGGGGTGTGGGGATGATGATGGTGCGGCGGCGGTCCTGAAAGTTGTTAGTCGATGACCGGGGGGACGTTGTGGCGCACAAGTTCGTGCGAATGATTCTGGCGCCCCGCCGGGGCGCATAAGAAAAGAAGGCGGGCGACCGGTGGTTTCGCGATGCTTCACCACCGGTTACTTTCTTTCGTCCCTCCGGGACGGAAAGGCAGCGCGGTCAGGTGCCCGCGCCTCCAGCTGAAGATTCGAGAGGACTGGGCGAGCTGAGCGTCAGACGCGTTTGCCACCGTGGCGGTGGGGGCGGGAGCGGTTCTTGTCGAGTTTTGTGGCGACGGCTTGATCGAGGTTGAGGCCGAGGCCGGAGGCGCAGTCGAGGGTGCGGATGATGACGTCGGCGAGTTCTTCTTCGAAGTTTGCTTTGTCGTTTTCCCGGAATCCTTCGAGGGCTTCGGAGGCTTCCGAGTGGATGAGGGCGATCATGGCGGGGACCTTGTAGGTATCGTCCCAGTCCTCGGGGGTGCAGACGGCCCATCCGTTGGCGCGGTTGATTTCGTTGATCTCGCGGCCGAGGTCCTGAAGAGAGGTGGCGGTGGTCATGGCTGGTGGAAGGGGAGCGGGTGTGGCGGTGTTTATTTGAAGAGACGGGGAGCGAAGACGGCGAGGTAATCTCGCCAGACGGGCCAGGAGTGGTTGCCTTCTGTGAGGTGCCATTCGTGATCGATGCCGGACTTTTCGAGTTCGGCGATGGCGAGTTCGTTTTCGTCGAGGAGGAAGTCGTCTTTGCCGCAGGCGATCCAGAGGAGACTAATTTGGTCGTTGGTTTGATCGGGGTGATCGAGGGCGGCGGCGACGTCTTTTCGTTCGGGGATGGCGGCGCTGAAGGCGCCGATCCAGGCGAAGGTGTCGAGGTTGTTCAGGCCGATGGAGAGGGAGTGGTAACCGCCCATGGAGAGTCCGGCGATGGCGCGATTTTCGCGACCGGGTTTGACGCGGTAGCGTTGTTCGATCATGGGGAGAACGGTTTCGAGGAGGTCGCGGCGGAGTTCATCGGTGTTCGCGGCGGAGCGGCCGCCGCCGAATGATTCGGGAATGGGGTGGCCATCGAGCATGACGATGATCATGGGTTCGGCTTCTCCGGCGGCGATGAGGTTGTCGAGCGTCCAATGGGCTTTCCCGTAGGTGGTCCAAGTGGCGAAGGTATCGCTATGGCCGTGTTGGAGGACAAGGAGGGGGTAGGCTTTGTCGCTGGTCTCGTATTCGGGAGGGGTGTAGACGCGGAGTTGGCGGAAGCGGTCGATGGGTTCCGAGAAGTAATCGTGTTGGTGGACGGTGCCGTGGGGGACATCTTTGAAGTCGTAGGTGTTGTCGCCCGGCACGTAGAGGACGCTGGTGCGGGGGGCGCGTTGGGGTTTGAGGTTGGGATTACCGGGGTCTACGACTTTCACGCCGTCGATGGTGAAGGCGTATCCGTAGATACCAGGAGTGACGGACTCGAGGATCGTGGACCAGAGGCCGTCGTCGTTTTTGGTCATGGGGACTCGGCCCTGCGTCATTTCTCCGGAGAGGACGACGTCTTTGGCGTTGGGCGCTTTAATTTGGAAAGTGATTTTGTTGTCGTCGTGGAAGATGGGTGACACGACGGGGGCGGGGCGTGAGCGACGGGGTTTGGGGTCATTTTTGTTGTTGTGGTCGTCGGCGAGGGAGATGGGGGTGCCGGTGAGGATGAGCGCGAGGATGAGCGTGAGGGGAGTTGGGTGGGTGGGCATGGGTAGAGGGGTTGGGATTGGTAAGGGAAATTTTTCAGATGATGGTAACGGGAATGGGGGAGCTGGCAACCGGGGAAGGGGGCGTCATCGGGTGGGGGCGGGTTTTAACGGGGGTGTCGGCCTGAGAACGATCCATAAGTCGCACGTTTTCAGGGACTTCCCACTTGATAATCAAGCTATCCGTGATAGATTCGCGCGGATGGCTGAGAGTTTGGGAGGACTGAAGTGTGTGCGCACGAGCAAGATCACGGGGCGTTTTGACGGGTGGGATCCTCGGACGGTCTATAAGCTGGAGGACGGGTCTCGGTGGCGATTGGCGCGGGCGATCCGGCGGCAGGCGCGGCGGATGCGGCCGACGGCGCGGGTTTGGGAGGATCAATATGGGTTGTTGTTCCTAGAGGTGACGGGGATTCACGGGGTGGTGCACATTATTCAGGTCTTATAAAAATCGGCGGGGTTTTTCGGGGGTTGCGGGGGCGGGTGGGATTGGTCAGGATGGGGGGATGAAAGCTGGTGTTTCTTTTTTGTCTTATTTGGGTGTCCTGTTGAGTGCGGTGTTGTTTTGTGGATCGGTCCGGGGTGAGGAAGTGTTGGCGGCGGCGCCGATTTTTGGGGATCACATGGTATTGCAGCGGGATTTGGAGTTGCCGGTGTGGGGGGTGGCGGAGCCTGGCGCGAAAGTGACGGTGAGTTTTGGCGGGAAGGAATTTGAGGGTGGGGCGCGGGACGACGGTCAGTGGCGTGTGGTTTTGGATGCGCAGGAGGCGTCGGCGGAGCCGCGGGAGATGGTGGTGACGAGCGGGGATTTGGAGCTAAAGTTTGAGGATGTGTTGGTGGGTGAGGTGTGGCTTTGTTCGGGGCAATCGAACATGGCCTTCAAGGTGGGGAAGACGACGGGAGCGGAGGAGGCGATTGCGGGGGCGACGAATGAGAATCTGCGTTTGAATACGAGTGCAGGGTGGAGTGTGGCGTCGCCGGAGAGTGTGCCCGGGTTTTCGGGGGTGGCATATTACTTTGGTCGTCAGCTGGAGGCGGAGTTGGGGGTGCCGGTGGGATTGATTGCGCGGGCGGCCGGGGGGACCCCGGTGGAGTGGTGGACGCCGGCGGCGCACTTGGAGCGTGTGGATTTTGCGGCGGAGGCGATGAAGAATCCTTCGAATGAGTGGGTGGCGTATGAGGCGTCGGTGGCGGAGTGGAAGGCGAAGGTGAAGGATGTCGGGCGGAAGGATGCGGGCAAGAAGCCGGCGCCGGTGGGTTCCGCGGAGGAGGGGGTATTGGCGGGGATTTATGCGCCGGGCGAGCCGGGGAAGTTGTGGGCGCAGCATTTTGCGCCGATTGCGGGGTATGGGGTTGGGGGGGCGATTTGGTATCAGGGGGAGAGGAATTCGAAGGCGGGGGTGGAGGCGGCGGGGGCGTATCGGGAATTATTGGGGAACATGATCACGAGTTGGCGTGAGAGTTGGGGTCAGGGGGATTTTCCGTTTTTGGCGGTGCAATTGCCGACGTTTTCGGGCGGGGGCGAGGGGTGGAAGATTGTGCAGGAAGGGCAGGCGGCGGCGGTATCGGATGTGCCGAAGGCGGGGTATGTGGATGTTCGGGATTTACCGGATGACGGGTTGCATCCGAAGGACAAGCGGTCGGTGGGAGAGCGCTTGGCGGATTTAGCGGTTGGGGAGTTTGTGGAGTAGGGGGCAGGGGGCGTGCTTGCGGAGGTGGGTGTATCGCATTAAAGTTTGTTTATGGACAATCTTGATACTTCGGGGATTGATCCGGAAATTCTGAACGATCCGGTGTTCCAGGAATTAATGGCGGAGGGGCTTGCGATTCAGGATCGGTTTTCGGCGGAGCCTGTGTATGCGAAAACGGGGAAGGGGTATTTGAAGAGTGTGGGAGTGGAAGAGATTAAGAAGGTCAAGGAAGAGCAGCGGGCAAAACGCGAGTCAGAGTCAGCTGGAGACTAGCTGATGGCCCGCTCCGCCAAGTGGTTGGAAGTGTTCACCTGGAAAATGGTGACTGCCCAAAATGAGGTTTTGTGTCTTGCGAAGAATGCGTTGCACAAACCTACGTCGGACGGACATGAGGAGACTCGAGAACTTTGGGAGAAATGTCACAGGGAAGTGATGACCTTGGATGAGGCGGTGGAATTGTGTCGCCGCTGTCATCGAATGGCGCCATTTTGTTTCTACAACGGGAACACCTTTGCCTCAATTATGGCTTTAGTGATCAAGAAACTTGAATTGGATCCGGAGCAACACGTCATTATTCGCAGCTTAGTAGGGCATATTGTGGCGGGGTGGCGACGGGGGAAGAGGAGGAGGCGTTTCGGGTTTTTTGTGAATCGCTCAATTGATGTATCGAGTATTGCTGTCGGCTGACGACTGGACGCTAGATCAACGTGCCTGAAAAATAAGTGAACGCGCGACTTCAGAATATCGACGTGCTCGATCTAGCCGCCGATGCGCTGATCTATTCGACGAACGTGCTCCTAAATTGCACAGGGGGCGTGGGGTCGTGCTTATTGGAGCGCTACGGAAACCAAGTTCAGAGTGATCTGCATCTGCTTTTGAAGGATCGGGGGCTTAAGTATGCAGATCAAGGAATGGCTTTTCAGCACGTAACCGATGGAATGCCATACAAGAGGCTTTATCATGCAGTTCCGTGCGACGGATTCTATGATACGACGGAAGAGATTGTGGCAACGGTCTTGCGGAAATGTCTCTCAGGCTGCGTTGAAGCTGTCGACGTTAAGTCCGTTGCACTTTCTGCGCTGGCCACTGGATACGGACATCTTGGGCTTGACGAATTCCTTCGTATCGCCTCGTCGGTTTTAGCCGAACCAGAATTTTTGGCACTACAGACCGTGACGATCTGTCTAGACGACGAGGTTTCCTATGGATTGGCAAGAGATCAGATCGCGGAAGAAATGCTGGCGCTCTTGGTGGTGTGAGAGCCTCGCTGCTGGGCGATGACGCGATTGATTGGCGGGAATCAGCGGTTGCGGAGTTCGTTGAGTAGGGCGTTGCCTTGGAGGGAAGGGACGGCGGCGGAGATGTTATCGACGGTGGCTTTGGGGAGGGAGGCGGAGTTGAGCCATCGGTTGGCGGCGGTGGGGTTGGTTTCGAAGAACGTTTCGGCGGCGCGGACGGTGGCGGCGTCGCGGATGTGTGGGTTTTGAATTTCCTGAGCCCAGACGACGGCGCCTTCCGGGTCGGACCAGCGGAGGGCGGCGGTGAAGCCGTTGATGGCGAAGTCGCGGGTGAGGGAAGGGGGCATGTTGTCCACGGCGACGGAGGTGGCGTGTGGATCGCCACCCCGGCCGTTGGTGCGGAAGGCGTAAGCGGCGCTGAGGGCGGGGCCACCGCCATTTTCGAGGCCGAGATTTTCGGCCCAGGCGAGGGCGGCGGCGGGATCGCTCATGCCGATGGTCGAGGCCACGCGTTCGGTGGCGGCGCCTTGCATGCGTCCTTCGGCGAGGGTCTGAGACCAATCGATGGCGATGTCGAGGCCGAGGTCTTTGATGACGCGCTCGGTAAGGTGTCGCATGGCGATCTTGGCCCGATCGCGATCCTGGTTGTTGAGGTCGTAAGCGAAATCGGCGGCGATATTCAGATCTGCGGCGGCGAGGCCTTCCATGAGTCCGCGGACGAGGTAATCCTGGAGATCGCCGGGAGGGATGTTTCGGCCTTTGAGGAGGGGATCGAAGGCGGGGTCGTTGATCATGTCGAGTGATTGGAACCATTGGATCGCGAGTTGTGGTTCCGCGCTCGCCCAGCCCGCGAGGGCGGGGGCCATGTCGGGGGCTTCGGTGGTGGTGCCGAACATAACGGCTTGGGCGCCGGCGACTTTGCCCCAGGCGAAGTGGAATTGTTGGAACTCGCGGCTCTCGGGCCGGAGGTGCGCGATTTGTTCCCGTATTTTCTCGGCGTTTTCCGGGGTGAGACCGTTGATGAGTTGGAGGAAGGCCGAGTTGCGTTCCGCGGGGTCGCGTGAGGTGCGGAAGAGGGCGCCGAGTTTTTCGATTTTGGTATCGGTGAGGGGACCGAAGCGTTCGGGGGAATTGGGATTTTCCGTGGGGGACGGGGGGGAGTTGTTTGGGGAGAGGGGGTCGAGGTTCAGCGAATCGAAGGTCGCGATTTCGCCAGTGGGTTGGTTCGGATCGCCGGATGCGGGGTTTTGTTTTGAGGAAGGATTATTAAGGGCCCATCCGAGGGCGAAGGCAGCGGCGAGCAGGGAGAGCCCGACCAGGTGGATGGGGCGGAAGCGGGACATGGCTGTGGTCAGCGACCTTTCTTTTTGGGAGGATTGATGATGGCGCGTTGAAGATTTTCTGGGAGCCCGGAGGCGACGGCCCATTCGGCGGCGGCGGTGGGGTCGAGACGGGTCCAGGCTTGGCCGGCGCGGGTGATGGTTTCGAGGCGTTGTTTTTCCGAGGAGATGGAGTCGGCCCAGACGATGGCGGCGACGGGGTCTTCCCAGCGGTGGCGGCTGACGAGGCCGGAGACCGCGGCGTCGCGATGTTCGGATGCGGGCATATCGGAGAGATATTGTGATGCGGCGACGGGGTCATCACCGGCCCAGCGTTCGAAGGTATTGTAGAAGGCGCCGTTGCGGCCGGGCGCTTCGCTGCCGAGGGACTGGAGCCAATTGGCGGTGGCTTGGCCGTCTTCGCGGGCCCATCGGTTGGCGATTCCGTAGACGATGCGGCCGCCTTTTTCCTGGTAAACGAATTCGCTGGCCCATTCGGCGGCGGCTTCGGGGTTTTCGCGGGCGAAGGTGCTGGCGACGCGTCCCATGGCTTCCGAGCGGACAGGGCCTTCGGGGAGGGATTCGGCCCAAGTGGCGGCGTCTGTGGGGGATTGGGAGCGGAGGATATTGTTAGTGACGACGCCGATGAGGTCTTCGGCTCGGCCGGGTTTATCGTCGATCATGCCCAGGACAAAGTCGGTGGCTTTCTGGGTATCGCTGATTGAGAGGCCTTGAACCATGCCGGAAGCAAAGAGATTTTTGAGGCGTTCCGGATCGGAGCCGCGATCTTTGAGGAGGTAATCGAAGTCGGGATTGTCGACCATCTCGAGATTTTCGAGCCACTGGACGGCGGCATCGGGACTGGCGCTGGCCCAGCCGGCGATGGTCGCGGCCATGTCGGTTTCCGGGGTATCGGCGCCGTGGACGACGGCATCTTCGCCGCCGATCTTGCCCCAGGCGAAGTGGAATTCTCGGAACTCGGGGCTTTCGTCGTGGAGGTGTTCGATTTGGGCGCGGATATCGAGGGCGTTTTCGTCCGTCAGGCCAGCGAGGAGTTTTGAGAAGGCGAGGCGGCGTTCGATGGGGTCCAGGGATGATTTGAAGAGTTGACCAATTTCATTGATATCGGCGTCAGAGAGGGCGCCGGATGAGGCGAGTGCGCCGGCGGCGAGTGAGGCCGAGTCGGTGGCATTGGGATTTTGCGAGGAGCCGTATTCGGTATCGAGAATGGAGGCGGTGGTGGTGGATTTGCCGACGGGAAGCCCGTCCGGATTTGCGGCTGTTTCCGGGGCGGTGGCGGGGCGGAGGAACCAGCCGAGCGCGAAGGACAGGGCGGCGAGCGTGATCCAAAGGGTGATGGCGATGATCTTTCGATTCATGGTGACGCGGAAACCGTATGGCTCTCCCTCTATATAACGGGGAGAGAGGGGTACTATATTTCCTTCAATGCGTCAGATCAATCCCGATGGGCGCAGGGTCTTACGGGGAAAGGTTTGAGAAGTCCCAGGAGACGGGGCTTCCGTGCTTGCTCTTCCAGGTGATGGACTGGAAATCGGTGGTTTCGGCGCCGGGGAGGTAAATGCGGAGGAGGCCGGATTTGCCTTTGACGGGGACCGTGAGTTCGAGGTTTTGCCAGTCTTTGTTCGGGGCGAGCTCGAAGGGGGTCGTTTGCGAGTCGGCGGGGAACTCGTCTTGGTCGTCGGTTTTCCATTGGATGAGTCCGGCGCCGCCGTTGCCGGCCACGCTGCGGGCGCGGAGTTGGAGGGTGAGGGGGCCGGGGAGTTTGACGCGGCCGGAGCCGAGGAAGGGTTTGCGGTTTTCGGGGGTGACGCGGATGGCGCCGTCGATGGTTTCGATCGTGCAGAATTTCGGGACGAGGCCGACGGTGGGAGAATTTCTCGCGGCGGCGATGTTTGCGGCGGCTTCGGCGTTGTAGTTGGGATTGGGTTCGGGGTAGAGCCCGCCGGTTTGTTTGAAGTGATCGTCGATGAGTTTGCCGAGTTCGGCGACGAGTTCGGGTTTTTCTTTGGCGAGGTTTTTGGTTTCGCCGATGTCGTCTTTGAGGTTGAAGAGTTCGACGAGGCCTTCGTAACGGGCGGGGTCTTCTTTGAAGCGGCGGATGAGTTTCCAATCGCCTTTGCGGACGGCGATGCCGGGGCGTTGGTGGGGGAACCAGCTGAAGCTGGTGTCGCGCGGGGCTTCCGCGTTTTCGGTGAGGACGGCGGCGATGGATATGCCGTCGACGATGTGGTTCTTTGGCATGGGGACCTCCACGAGATCTAGGAGTGTGGGGTAGAGGTCGATGTTGTTTACGATCGCTTCGCTGACGGTGTCGGCGGGGATTTTTTCGGGCCAGCGGATGATCAGGGGAACGCGCACGCCGCCTTCGTAGAGGCGGGCTTTGCCTTCGCGGAGGGGAGTGTTGTTCGTAGGGACCTGGAAGCCGGCGTATTCGTTGTAGATTTTCGTGAGGTCGTGGGAGCGACTTTTAGGGTTTTCGAGGTTCTTGAGTTGTTCCGCTTCGGCCATGCTGTGGACATTGCCGCCGTTGTCGGAGAAGAAGACCACGATTGTGTTATCGGCGATCTCGAGTTCTTCGAGGGTGGTCATGATGCGTCCGAGGCTTTCGTCCATGGACTGGAGCATCGCGGCCATGACGGGGTTCGTGTGATTGGCGTTGGGATCGATTTTTTCGGCGTAGGCTTTGATGTATTCCTCTTTTGCTTCCCAGGGGCCGTGGACGGAGTATTGCCAGAGGTTGAGGAAGAAGGGTTCGTCTTTGCGTTCTTTGATGTATTGGACGGCTTCTTCCGTGAGGCGATCGGCGATGTGTTCGCCATCGGGACCGTCGACGATGTTTCCGACGCGATATTGGGAAGAGGGTTCGCCGTCGGGGTTGATGTTGTGGGGGGAGAAGTAGGTGGAGTTTGGGGGGCCGGGATCGGGAGCGGAGTGGAAGATGGTTTGGAAGCCATGTTGATCGGGCCAGTGAGGCGGGGTGAGGCCGAGGTGCCATTTCCCCATGTGGGCGGTGTGGTATCCGGCGTCGCGCAGGGCTTCGGCGAGAGTGACGGCATCGGGGTCGAGGTAGTTTTTGCTGATGGGGAGCTGGTAAGGTTGGTTTGAGGCTGTTCTCTCGGGGAAGACCTGGGGGCCGGGCGGTTCCGGCGGCTGGTGGCCCTTTGCGGACGTAATGCCGTGGCGGGATTCTTCTTGGCCGGTCATGATGGAGGCGCGGCTGGGGGAACAGAGGGGGTGGGCGTATGCGTTGGTGAAGCGCATGGCCTGAGAGGCGAACTTGTCGATGTTCGGTGTTTCGTAGAGATCGGAGCCGTAGACGCCGCAGTCGGTCCAGCCCATGTCATCGACGAGAAAGATGATGATATTAGTCGGTGAGGACGGTGCGGCTTTCAGGGGGATGGCCAGTGCCGCCATGGTAAGGGTGAAGATCAGGAGGAGTGATTTCATTAGGGGGAAGCGTGTATCCAAAGTGCCGCTACAGGCGGGGGTTACAAGTCGTAGGCGTTTTGGCAGTTGGTGGTGAGGATTTTGGTTTGTTCTTCTTCGGAGAGCGGAGTGACGAGGTTGCGGACGGTGTCGGCCCAATCCTGGTAGGAATCGATGCGGAGAAGGCAGACCGGCCAATCGGTGCCGAACATGAGGCGGTCGGCGCCGAAGATGTTCAGCGATTCTTCGAAGTAGGCGTGGAGGGTATCGGGATCGATGGGGGCGTCGTCGGGAAATTCGGTGACAACGCCGGAGAATTTGACGCCGATGATGTTGTCGCGGCGGGCCAGTTCCTTCATTTGGGATTTCCATTCGGGTTCGACGCGGCCGGTTTGGATTTCGGGTTTGGCGATGTGATCGACGATGATGGGGAGATTGGGTTGGCGGTCGACGAGTTGGATGGCGACGGGGAGTTGGCGTTGGAAGAGGAGGAGGTCGTACTGGAGGCCGAGACTTGGGAGCAGCGCAAGGCCGCGATGGAAGTCGTCGCGGAGGAAGTAATCATCGGGCTCGCCTTGGAGGACGTGGCGGACGCCTTTGAACTTTTCCTGGGATGCGAGGGGTTCGAGCATAGTGGCGACGTTTTCGTCGATGAGCGGCGCCCAGCCGACGACGCCTTTGATGACGTCTGATTTGTCGGCGAGTTTGAGGAGCCAACCGGATTCTTCGAGGGATTGGCGGGCTTGGACGGCAACCGTGCCTTCGACTCCGGCGGCGTTGGTGGCGGCTTCGAGTTCGGGGAGGAGGAAATCTTGGGTGAGGGGTGAGCCTTCGGGAATCCAGTCGTACTCTTCCGGGGAGTAATTCCAGAGGTGATGATGGGCGTCGATCATAGCCAAAGAGATCGTTGTGAAAACGTCAGCCGATGAAGAGAGGTTTCATGTGTCGATGGAAAATTCCTTTGTTGTGACGCTTTTAAGATGGGGAGGTGTTTGCTTGTGAGCAGTGTCGTAAGGTCGTGAATGAACGTTTTGAGAATGTTTTTTTAAGTTAGACAGAATGTGGCAAAAACTGCGACCAAAGACGGCATTGTCGGCCAGGCGTTGGAAATCAAGAATGGGGTGGCCGAACTACTTGTAAGATTGCTTTTCACTCCGGTTTTCGGGTGGAAAGATGCTGGAAAAAGTGTCGCCGATGAGATAGGCTTCGATATCGTGACCATTACCCACCAGACTGTCCTTGGAGAAGACGGCAAACCCACTGCCGCGCTGATTCCTTACGCGCAGTTCGTCGAACTGGTCGAGACTTACGGCCTCGACTTCACGGACGAGGAACGTAAAGAGTTGCGTGAAGCCTTGGACGACGTGAAGGACGACAACCGAGAAGCTTTCGTGGGGCTCGATGAGATCAAGCAAGAGCTTGGATGCACCGAGTAGAGTTCCACCGGAGAGCAGTCAAGGCGCTCAAGCGAATACCCCGGGAGCGTTCCCGCCAGATCATCGAGGCGGTCGACGAGCTTGCCGAAACTGAATCTCCTGCCATCCATCGCAATGTGCGTACTATGCGGGGAGATTTCGCGGGCAGTCATCGCATGAGAGTGGGTGATTATCGCGTGATATTTCAAGTTGCCGACGACCCGGGATCGGACGCCGGCACTTTGCTTATATCGGTGGTCGATGTCGGGCCGAGGGGTGATGTTTACTAGGTGGCGTTGATGAGCGGTGTCATGTCCCCTTGTAAAATAGGAGGGTCGGCGATCTGAGTTTGCGGAAGGTCTACAGCTTTCGGATTTAGGAAATATCACCCGGCTTCGGTGGCCGCTCATTCTCGATTGAGCTCAATTTTCGGGAATACGGGAATAGATTTTTCAATTATTGTCGACCCCTGCCTTTCGCCTTTCGTGCTTGCGATTGACCCAGACGATGAGCTTGCGCAGAAGAACTGGCAACGGTGGCTCACGATCAAAAACAAATTGGGAGAACAAGACGCTGGTGGGAAGCGCGAGTAGCGCTGTCCTCTCACTTCGCTCTTGAGAGTTTGACCCCGCGCTCCCACAGCTTTAGCGTTCTGCCTAAGAATCCCCATGGAGACGAATGACCAATCAGGAGAAGCTTGCCCTCCGGCTTTTGAATCGGGAGAGCCAGCCCTTCTGAGGGAATTGGCTGCCGCTCCAGAGGATGAGATATTCGGTGTTGTTAGCCCGAGCGGAATAGGCATCGTCCGGTCAGGCGGCGAAGAGCTTTGGACGTTGCTGATCAATCTCAGCGGCTGGAAGTCCAAGGCTTCTCCCTTTTGTGATCAAGAGATCACGATCCGTCAGAAGACCGACAAAGACACTGCTCACTCCATACGTGATAGGTTCAAGGCATATGACGTGATTCACGTTCGAGCACGCCTCGCCATCGAGAATTGTTTCGGATCTCCACAGGGATTATTGACCGGGATCATAGTTCACCACCGAGCCGATATCGAGCTCAATGAGTTCGCAATCGATCTGCAGAAACCTGTAACTTACAACGATCCGCAGTTCGAGACTTTCACTCTCGACCGAAGAGTAAATTGGTATGAATCACGCGCGAAGTGGGGTTCCGGAAATGTCCGACTGTGTATAAATGTAGACAATCCCAAGGACGATCTCGAGCCCCTTTTAAAAACAGCGCGTATACTATGGGAGCGCCAGCAGCACTGGGAAAACGTCATTAAGGACTTTGCGGTCAAAGTACTGCTCGAGATCAAGAATGATAATTGGCTCGAGGAGGGCGAACTACCTGTTACTCCTACCGCGTTCAAGCAACGAATGACCTTGAATTCAGTTTCAATTGAAGAAGGTGACCATTTTGAATTCTGGTACGACGATGGCGATTTGTTCTGGGGTCATTCTATAAGCATGAGTGGCAGCCTCACTGAAGGAATCGACGCCGCTCTAATCCAAGGATAGAACATAAGCGGATGCTACGAACCGGCTAGCCTTTAATGTTCGGAATCACGAGAATATCTACCTCGCCGACTCTGACATCGATGCGGTGCTCCCGGTAGCTGGCGCCACACCTTTGACGTTCTGCCTAATTAGTCCGTAACATCCGATATGCAGCCTGGATCAGACAAACCCTCTCAAGAAAATGGAACTTCATCTGAGGTCGATAAGTTTGTCGACTTTATCGCTAAAGATTCACGCGAGCATCTAAAAGAAGAGGATTTCCAACCGTTTTCGCCAATCGATGAATTGGATGCAAAGCATGAACTCCTATGTGATCAGCTCGTCGACCGGATGCAAAAACGACTTGAATCAGCCATTAACGGACAAACTGAAGTGATCTATGCGGCTTACCCGACAGATGAGCGAGGCCTGCCAATCGACAATCTCGACGAAATTGCTATTCGGGGACGCATTCAGGTGATCGATGATGTGTGGGACAAATACACTGGGGAGATTATCACTGATCCCACTTGGATGGACCTTGCGATTGAAGCCAACCGTATGATTGCCGCCAATGGCGATACCCGCCACAAATGGTTTGAAAATTTCGAAGTGCTTGGGAGCAAAAATGCCAATGTGACGACGATCACACTAGATGTGGGATCGTAGACTGCAATACTATGCCAAGAAATGAGGCTCGCGATCGCTGATGAACGACTCTGGGATAAAACTTGGGAGAAGCATGCGTCCGAGTGCTACCCAGAGGACGTTCTTGCAATGGAGCAGAAAGAGCAGGGCGACATTGAAGATGCTATCGAGGAGATCATTGGCGACGATTTTTCACCGGGATTCGATTGGACCGTGCAGCATTTCGATACTCCTAGTTTTGTGTTCACCCTCACCCTGCAGAACGCGGCCTTGATCCGTCGACCAACTGTTGATTCAATTATAACGGTTGTCACTGGATTCGGGGAAAGGTGGAAGCTCAATCTAGGGTTAGTGGACGCGATTCACGATGGTGTGTGGGATTCTGTCCAGGATTTCGCTTCGCTGTTGGGTAATAAAGATCGTGGTATTATCCTTCGCCACGCCGCATACGAAGAATTGGATTGCGAGCTTCGCCAGTGGTTTGACGAAATCACCACAAACGGGGCATAAGTTTGCAACTAGGATATGTTCAAAAGCACTTACGAAGACGGAGTTGAAGCAGGAAAAACGATTCTCGATTTTCTCCAGTGGATCGATCCTCATTTGAAGGACCAACTTGCGCACAGGCCAAGCGATGACGATTTCGAACCGCTCTTTTCAAAGTTTGAAGAGAACTTTGTAGGTCAGCGAAAGCTTACCTGGAGTAAGGGACTTCTTCGAACCCTTCTTCGCGACAAAGAATATGAGTCCAGACTAATCGCGTTCTGGGGACTTTCGAATTTCTTTGAGGAGCAAGAGAACGTAGCGCCGATATGCGAGATCGATTCTAGCTTAGGGTTCTTCCAGATAGGGCATTTTTCCGGTCAAGGCGATGGGTGGATATTGGATACGGAATATGAAAATATCTACCATATCCACCTTGGCGTCACACCTGAAACGAAAGAAGAGGTCCGTAGCGAAGCGGCGGTAATAATAAGTTGCCCATGGCAATTCTACTATCACATTCATTATAGGGCTTTCGATCTAGACATGGTTCCTGCCCCAACAAGCCAACAAGGAATCGGTCGCAACACCTGACTCGCCGCGAAGTCGCGACGGGGATGCCCGTTACATGATCTACCTTATAACGCGCACGGACTACCTAGGCGACCCATGTTAGGGTTCTGAAGTTCGCCAACATCAACGAAATTTATGTCGGATCACGTCGAAGTCGTTTTTCACGATCCAAACACCTTCAATATTAGCCCTCGTGTTTCTCTCCAATATCACGCTACATCGCTGATTCGGCTTCTTGAGGGTGCTTTGCCACGAATGCGTACTGGTGACGTTGAATACTCGTGTGCCCGCTTTATTGGCCATTGTCACGAAAAGACTCCGGGCGCCAATGGGATTGGGGTGATTAGCTGGTTCCTGGAGACCTCCTGGGCGGACGGTGGAGAAGCATTGTACAACGACATGCTAGGAGCTGCTCCTCCAGAGATCGCTCTCGTCGATGCACGAAACTGGAGAGTGACTTGGAATGGAAAGACTATCGAGTTGCCAGCAGGATTGTCGGCTGACGAATCAGGATTGAAGCGCCAGTAAGCGATGAGATATTGACATTCTGCATTGGACGGAGATGGAGAGGCAGATCGAAGAGAGAATGACTCCGCAAGGATTCTACGCGGGCGAAATTTCTACAAGGATCAGGGAGATTTATCGTTGGCTTTCTGATTCTCTAATCGATCCACCGCGCCGCGAGGGGATATCGTACCTCGACTTTTTCGAGTATCCTCATCCTTCTGTGCCCGATCAGACTCTCCTGATGACTGACCGAGATGATGCAGTGGAAATTCAGTGGAGATTTCCTCACACGCGTGGTCCCGCTGAGTACCATTGGATAGAAGATAAGGAAATGGACCCGGAGTTGATTCGGCGGGTGCTGAACCTTTTAGAAGATATTTTTAGGGGGCTCATTGTTGTTCGGTTCCAGCGGAGGAGAACAATTACCTTCGGGAAATACATTTCAGCCAGTTTTGTGAGGCGCGACGAGATTCGGGAAGGGGATGAGATTGCTGAGTGGCGAGTGGCTAAATGCTGAAAAGACGCCTAGCTCGCACTAGGAACACCCATAAATGACCTTCGATTGATTGGCGCGACAGATCCCCATGAGCATTACACAACAGAAATACCGGATATGGGAAACAGATTACGGGCAAGATTGCGGATGGATTATTGAGCGAAGGGGAGAAGAGATTGGTATCCTGACGGACCCGCGATATGAGGAAATGTTCTGGACCAGTTACAGAATGGAAATCACCACTGATGACGGCGAACTGGCCGAGCGAATGAAAACAAAGAAATTTTGGGACTCTGCCGAAGCTGAGGGGATCGAATGGCGAAATCGCGAATTTGGGGTAGTCGCTGAACTCGCCCACCCATCGGGGACTCCATTTCCAGAACCAGGGCGTCTGTCGATGCGAGCGCTGAAAATGCCTCTTAGGGAACCCAATGCCATCGAATGGATTGTCCTTTGGGTGAGAAGGGTATGGAAAAAATCGTGATCCCGAAATCGGTCATCATTTTAGCCATTTCCGGGCAAATCGCATTTTGGGGGTGCTTCCCATATTTTCTGGTGCTTCGGTCGTTTGGTGACCCTCGCGTGCTTGATGACTCATTGGAACTGAGCGAAATGAGTTTTATAGAGGCTGCCATCTTTGTGTATGGGGTGCTCGCTTTCGGCATGCTCTGGTTTTACGCCGTGCATCATGCTTTTTCGTCGAGGCGATTTGGCTGGGTGGCCGTTTGCCTGTTTATTTGGCTTTCATACTCGGTGTACCTGATAAAGTTTTCCAAAGAAGAGTCCTAAATGAGAGAGAACTTGATATGCCAATACCTGTGGTCATTCTAGCGCTTTTGTTTCTAGTCGGCGGCTATACTTTCGTGCGTGCGTTCGGTGATTCGGATTCAAATCTCACGCTGGGTGTCCTCTTTTTCCTCGGAATCCCCATTCTTGCGTGTGTAGCGTTGAATTGCTTTTACCGGGATCGGGGACGGCATGGTTTTCCTTCGACTATGAATCATCCGAAAATGAGCTTTGTCGGAGCGTTTACTTTTCTCGGGACGGGCAGCGATTGGGACATGATCCCCATTAACGATCGAGCGTAGCTATGGCCCGAAGAAAACCAACCCGATCGAACCCTGAGATCGCGGCGATTAAATGGTCTATCGTGCTTCTAATTTTGACTTTGTGGTGGGCTCAGAAGTATCGCTATTCGCAAGATTCGAGTTTTCTATTCCACTTGATTCTAGTGATCGTTGTGTTGGGCATCTTTACGTATTTGGGTTACGGCACCTCCGCTGTTCGGCGAGGTTTTGTGGTTTGGGCGGCCTGTGGGATCACGATTAGCGTGGTGTACTTCCTCGACGATCTTCAACCGGCTGGCGTGCGCTATATTTACCTTGCGATTGCCGTTCTATTTTTGGCCGCAGTCGGCAATGTTCTTCTCAACCCTAGAACGAAGCACTGGCTCGATTGTGAACACGACATCCTTCGCAGAATTAGAGAGCAGCGGCGTAATGAGGCAATTAAGAAGCAAAAGCGGGGGGAAGATGAGGGTTAGCGGACTATCCTATTGGATCATGGATGAAGCAAATGTAGAGACGACCAAAAAGGAAATCAGTCATGGAAGTGCATTGAATTCCACGTGCATGAGATCTGTATTCGGATACAACCTTCGGCTGTTAGGAGGCTTCCTCTTGCTCGTGGTGATTTTGATAGTATATAGCCTCTGGCGTGAACGGCAAGTTGAAGTCGCGGATGTCGTCATTGTTCTCGTCGTGGTTGGGTTCTCAGCAATCATGTGGCTCACGACTATCGCACGCGTCTTGGTGGACGATAGTACAATTGAAGTGAAGTTCCTTTTACCGCTAGGCCGAGGAGGTGTATTTGGATGCGCTGACATCAAGAGATATACACCTTTGCGATATCCACGAAGACCCGAAGTTGCACCGGTTGCAGGCCTCCTCGTGCCTCAAGAAGGGAAACAGATATTTCTTTGGAGTATGGGAACCAAAGAGTTTGCGAAACTGAGCGGGGTACTGTCCAAACTCGTCGCAGCGGCCCGTCGTCGAAGCAAGGAAATTGAGCCCGCGAGAATCCCGCCGGCGCCTTGGGAAAACTATCGAGACGATCACCGCACCGTTCGCAGGTGGACTAGCTCTGACGGTGATTACTGTGTGTATATCGTTCGACGTCCCGATGGACTCTTCGGACATTGGACCGAACGATTTGATCACGATTACAGTTACCCTAGTTGGATACCGGAATATACTGGAGGTAGTTTCTTCGATAATGAAGAGGCCGCTGAAGTGGCGCTGGCCGAAACTAACTCGTGGATTAGGCAAACCAAACCGGATCTGCCGGTCGATTCCGAATGAATGAAATTCTCTTCATAGCACTCTTGCTGGTTTACGTTGTATTTGTTGCATTCGCCGTTGGGATGCTGAAGGCAATAAAGGTTACCCATCTTTTTATCGACAGATTCGTGGCTCCGATCGCACTGGTGATCTTGCTCATCACCGGAGCAATTATTTTTACCGTGGGGATATGGTCGACATCGGGTTACCTTGGGAAATTGTTGTATCCGGAAATAGAGGAGAGGGAGTCGGTTCAACTGCGCATAGTTATAGTAGGCTTTGCAGTCGCTTTTCCTTTAATGCTTTGCCTTCCCCCGAGGAGGAGACAGCGGTCTTCGATTGACCAAAACGAGGATGAGGTGGAGTCTGAGGAGAAAGCTCCGACTGAATCATGAAAAGGGCCCTAAGATTCGAATAGGGGTTCGTCCGACTCTGCCCGGGTGGCGTTCTCAAAGTTTTACCTATACGGCAGTATCTGGGCGAAGATTTCGGGGTAATAGGGTGCATAAGGTAACGGACCTGGAGGTCCGTTCTCCTGTCTGAGGGGGATGAGAGGTGAGTGATTGAGGGGGGAACTCGGGGGACGGCAGGCGGAGCGCCTGCCCTACAAGAGGCTGTTAGATGAAGGCCGTCGAAGGGAGTGGGAGAAGTAGATGAATCAGAGGCGCCTAGCGGATACGGGCTGGAAAAACGTCAGCCGATGAAGAGAGGTTTCATGTGTCGATCGTAAATGTTTGTGGTGACGTTTTTGGCGATGACGTCGGCGTGGGTTTTGAGGGCGTTGGTGTAGGTGGTGTCGAGTTGGGCGGCGACTTTGAAGCCGACGTGGAGGAGTTGGCGGAAGTGGGGGTTGTAGGCGGAATTATCAGGATCGTGGCGGAGGGCGTCGGTGTATTGGTGGGCGGTCCAGGCTGAGACGTCGGTGGCGGCGGGGAGTTGGGCGGGATCGACATCGATGACCGTGGCGTAGGGTTCGCAGAGGGCTTCGCGTTTTTCGAGGGCGGTGGTGTAAATTTGTTTGGCGAGATCGAGGGCGTCACCGTCGGCTTCGGCCAGGCCGATGAGTTCTTCGAGCCAGGTGGTGCCGGCGGTTTTCAGGTGGAGACCGGCGCCGGTGCGGGCGAGGGCTTTTCGGATGGGTTCGTAGATGGAAAATTTGTCGGAACCGGAGTGGACGCTGAGCTTGAGGGTGTCGGGGAGGCCGTAGGTGGCGACGGCGTGGGCGATGACGGCGAGGTCGTCGTTGAATTCTTTTTCGAATTGGGCGAGGTCGCCGACGTAATCGACGCCTTTATTGAAACGGCCGGTGAACTTGGGGGCGATGGTTTGGACGGGAAACTTTTGATCGGCGAGGGCGGCGAGGATGACGAGGAGTTCGGGCGGGGTTTGCGGGGAATCGGTTTCATCCATGGAGACTTCGGCGACGAAGTCTTCGTTGCCGCGTTGGGTGGCGATGTGGCGGTAGATATCGCCGGCGGATTGGGTGGCTTTGAGGAACTGGTTCGCGGTTTTGCGGAGGGAATCGCGGGTGGTGGTGAAGGGGGAGTCGATGCCGGGTATTTGGATGGTGCCTTCCAGCTCGGGGTGGCCATCGAGGAAGGCATCGATGTCCGTGGAGGCGGCGGGGGAACCGATGGCATCGGCGACATCGATTGTGTAGAAGTCGCAGTGGGGGAGGTATCGGTCGACGGTATCGAGATTGATGTGGTCGGCATCGAGGAGGTAATCGCCGGTCCAGTTGAGGTATGTGACGGCGGCATCGGCTGCGTTGCGGGTTTGGGCGGGTTCGGAGCCGACGATGAGGTGTTCGCGATTGGATTTGTTCCAAACGGGGGTGACGTCGGCGCCGGCTTCTTTGGCGAGGATGAAAGCTTGGAGTTGGGCTGCGGCTTGGTGGGCGAAGCGGTCGCCGACGCCGAAGGAGTATTTGGGGATGGGGCGCACGATAATTTGGGTACGGTGAGAGAGTGGGACGTTGAGTGGGTTATGGTTGTTTTTGGGAGAACATCCAATCGAAGAATTCGTCGCCTTCGAGGACGACGCGGCCGGCGCCGTGGCCTTCATCGGGGAAGACTTTGACTTGGGCATTTTCTCCGCCGGCTTTGTGGATGGCTTTGACCATGCGTTCCGAGTATTCGGCGGGGACGACGCGGTCTTGGGCGCCGGCGAAGGCGTAGACGGGAACTTTGGCGAGGTTGGCGGCCCATTTGTCGAGGTGCGGGGTGACGTCTTTGGGACCTTCGGGGCCGATGCCGCCGACGACGGGGGCGATGGCGGCGAAGTGATCGGGGTAGTGACCGCCCCAGACCCAGCAACCGTATCCGCCCATACTGTTTCCGGTGAGGTAGATGCGTTTTTTGTCGATCTGGGGATGGGTTTCGAGGACGTGTTCGAGGAAGACGTTGAGTTCATCGGGGAGCCAACCTCCGGGGCCTTCGGCGCCGGGGATATCGCGCTGGCATTGGGGGGCTACGATGAGGCAGGGTTCTCTGTCGGCGCGGGCGAAGGCTTCGGCGATGCGGGAGGCTTGGCCCTTGATTTTGGTGATGTCGTCTCCGACGCCGCCGGCGCCGTGGAGGTAGATGACGAGGGGTATTGGAGCGTCTTCTTTTGCATCGGTGGGATCGAAGACGAGGTAATCGGGGTTGAGGTAGGTGACTGTTGATGTGCGATCTTCGCCGATGTTTTCGATGCGCGGTTCTTCGAAGCCGGCGTGGAGGGTGGCGGGAAGAGCGACGGCGGCGAGCGCGAGGCAAATGAGCTTAGTCATGGGTGGTGGTTGGTCTTGATTCGAGGGAGGACGATAGGTGTGGAGGGATTGGGTGTCACCGTCGTTTTTGTAGGGCGTCGGGGTGTTTGTAGTAATCCTCGGCCTTGAATTCGGGGTCGTAATCGGGATTGGGCTCCATCATTTGGGCGCCGACTTGTTTGCGCCATTGGTGGAGTTTTTTCTGCAGGGCTTTGGCTTTGGCGGGCTCGGTTTGTGCGAGGTCGTTTTGTTCGCCGATATCGTATTCGAGGTCGAAGAGCTGCACGGTGCCGTTTTCGAAGTATTCGAGCAATTTGTATTTTCCTTCGCGGATGGCGCCGGCGGGGCTTTGCATGCCGTGATTGCTGTAGTGGGGGAAGTGCCAGTAGATGGCGCGGTCTTCGATGGTGTCGCCCTGGATGAGGGGGGTGAGGCTGACGCCTTCGAGGTCGGCGTCGATGTCGTCGGCGCTGCCGATCATGTCGAGGATGGTGGGGAAGAAGTCGACGCTGGAGACGGGGGTGTTGCATTCGGTGCCGGTTTTGCCGTGGCCGGGCCATTTGATGATGAGGGGGACGCGGATGCCGCCTTCGTAGAGCCAACCTTTGGCGCCGCGGAGGGGGAGGCTGGAGGTGGCGTACGCGGTATCGATTTTGTCATCGGTGACGATGCGGGCGGGGTTGCCGACGTTCATGGCGGCCATGCCCCCGTTGTCGGAGAAGAAGATGACGACGGTATTTTCATCGAGGCCGAGATCGCGGAGTTTCGTGAGGATGCGTCCGAGGCTTTGGTCGACGCTTTCGACCATGGCGGCGAACTCGATGTTGTCCTGTTTTTGCCGGATTTTGATCGTGCCTTCGGGGAGGACTTTGTGGGGGGCGAAGTCGGGGGTGTCGATCAGTTTGGCGAGTTCTTTGGGGGAGGGATTGTTTGGGTTGTCGGGATTGGGTTCGAGGATGAAGTCGGGGGTATCGGGGGTTTTGGATTCCTTGAGTTTGGCGGTGTATTTGTCGACGAGGTCTTTTCGGCCTTGGATGGGGTCGTGGACGGCGAAGTGGGACATGTAGAGGAAGAAGGGATTGTCTTTTTGTTCGTCCAACCAGCTGAGGGCTTCATCGGTGACGCGGTCGGTGAGGTAATCGCCTTCCTTGCTTTCGAGGTCTTTCATGCCGAAGGGGGCATGGAAGGTGCGCCAGTTGGAGGGGACGTTCGGGACGTGCGTGTTGAAGCCGTGGGCGGCGGGGTTGGAGGGTGGTTTGCCGAGGTGCCATTTGCCGAAGATGGCCGTGTTATATCCTTTTTCCTTTAGGACTTCGGCGATGGTGATTTCTTCGAAGGGCAGGTGTTGGTTGATGACGGCGTTATTGAGTTTTTGGAAGGGGAAATTGCGGCGTCCGGGGAGCCAGTCGGTGAGGTTGAGGGTGGCGGGGTATTTGCCGGTGAGGATACTGGCGCGGGTGGGTGAGCAGACGTGGCAGGCGGCGTATGCGTCGGTGAAGCGGACGCCGTCGGCGGCGAGTTGGTCGATATGGGGGGTGTCGTAGAAGGGGGAGCCGAAGCAGGCGACATCGGACCAGCCGAGGTCATCGACCAAGAAGAAGACCACATTCGTCAACAAATCTTCCGTTTGATTCCCGATGGTTTGGGACTGCGCTGCGGGGGTTGGGGTGGTGGCGAGGATGGATGTGGCGAGGAGGATTATGAGTGATCGGAGAACATTCATGATGGGATCAAGATGGCCTTATTTCGGGTGGGAGTTCTAGGGACGGCGAGACTTTTTTTGGGTGGAATCGGTCCCGGGGCCGAAGCCGGGCCGAGGGCCGGAGCGGATCGCTGAGTTTTATTAAAGTATCTTAATAATAAACATTTCTTTATTGACTGAGCCTGAGGCGATCGCTAGGACGGGGGGCACTTGGGAGGGGAGCTATATGAAACGGATGATTTGTGAGCCAGCCGGCCTATCGCGAGTGCTGCTCATGGCGCTGGTATCGTCGGGACTGATGGGAGGGGCCGCGTATGGACAGGCGCAGCATGTGGAAGCGGGGGATGCGGGGAATATTTTGGTAGCGGGGTTTCAGAACACGATTGGTTCGGGGACCTTGCGGACGATTGTGGGGGCGACGAACACGGCGGGCGGGGATGTGCATGATGCGTATGCGATTCGGATTGATGATCCGGATTCCTTTTATGCGACGACGTCGTCGGATTACGGGTTGGGATTGGGGGGGTCGAGTTTTGACACTCGGTTGTATTTGTTCCAGACGGACGGGCGAGCGGTCATGGCGAATGACGATGATTTTCCGACGGGCAATCCGTTTCAATCGTTGTTATCGGATCCGGCGGATTACAATTCTCTGACGGGTGGGGGATCGATTGACGGGGTCACTCACCCGCTGGTGGCAGGGCAGACCTATTTGTTGGTGGTGTCGGGATTTTCCGAGGACGCGTATGACACATCGGGCGGGCAAGTGAGTTTGTTCAACGGCTTCTCGGATTTCGATGCATTGCAGGGTGTGTCGGGGAACGATTTTTTGGGTGCCTGGGAGTCTGATACGAGCGGTACTCCGAACTCGGGGAGTTACACCATTGAGCTTGGGGGCGTGTCGTTTGCGATCCCGGAGCCGGGGTCGGCGATTGCGGTGGTGCTCGGGCTGGGGGTGTTGGGCTTTCGTCGTCGCCGAGGATAGCTGATTCAGCGATTTTTGGCCGCGTCGGTTTCCCACTGGATTTCCGCGCCGATGGATTGGGCGGCGCGTTTGGCGATCTTGGGTTCGGGATCGGTTTCGGCGACGTTGAGCATCCACTCTTCGACGACGGGATCGGGGAGGAGTGGTTCGAGGGCTTCAATGCCGTGGTAGGTGAGTCGGGGGGCGGGTTTGCCATCGGGGGTGGTGGTGTTCATGGCGGTGATAATTTCGTCGCGCATATCGGGCGTGACGTGACCGCGGAGGGCGACGACGGCGGCGGCTTTGTCGTGCGGGTTTTCGGAATTGGCGAGGAGGTCACGCATGGAGGCGATGGCTTCGGCGTCGAATTGTCCGTATTGTTTGAGGAGATCGGCTTGGCGGGCGCGTTCCCAGCCGGTGAGAGAGGTGTCGAGGAGCGTGAGGCGTGCTTTTTCGATGCGTTCCTGGGTGGATTGGATGACGCCGTAGGGATCGAGGGAGCGTTTGAGAACGGCGAGGTCGGATGGGGAGGCGGGGGTGTCGTCCGGGCTGGCGGCGATGGAGAGGGCGGAGTCGCTGGTGTTGGAATTGGACGACGGGGTGGTGAGGGCGGGATTTTTGAGGGTGGCTTGGAGGGACTGGATTTCTTGTTCGAGCTGTTTGATTTGTTTTTCTAGCGCGGCGTTGCCGGAGGAGCCGGACGAGGGGAGTGATTGAGTTTGGGTGAGGGCAACGACGAGGGCGATGCCGGAGAGGATGACGGCGATAATGGGCAGGGGTTTCATGGTGGCCGGTCGGTGGGGGACTTTCCAACAGTTTAGGCGAGATGGCGGGGGAATAAAGTATTTCTCGGTTGTGAAAACTGCCCTTTTGTGGGCATTCGTTTGGGGACAGGCAGCGGGAAAGGCCAATGGATAAAAGATACCAACTGGGAGATCGTTTTGAGGAGGTCATTTGCTCGGCCGCGGGTGCGTCCGCGGCCGAAGTGGGCGGCGTGTTGCAGGAACTGTGGAGCGGGTATGGGAAGATATTGCGGGTGCGATTGGAGGGGAGTGAGCAGGCGACGGTGGTGGTGAAGCATGTGCGGTTTCCGGACGGGGGTTCGCATCCGCGGGGTTGGGATACGGATTTGTCGCACGAGCGGAAGGTGCGGTCGTATGAGGTGGAGACGAATTGGTATCGGGATTGGAGCGGGCGCTGTGGTGAGGCGTGCCGGGTGCCGCGGTTTTTTGCGGGCGAACGGGAGGGGGATGAATTATTGTTGGTGTTGGAGGATCTGGATGGGGCGGGTTATGCGGGGCGGCGGGCGGTGGTGGAATGGGAGGAGATGGAGTGTTGTTTGCGATGGTTGGCGTCGTTTCATGCGACGTTTTTGGGGGACGTGCCGGAGGGGTTGTGGGAGGTGGGGACGTATTGGCATCTTGCGACGCGGCCGGAGGAGTTGGAAGTGTTGGCGGACGAGGCGTTGAAGGCGGCGGCGGAGGCGATCGACGAGCGGCTGAGCAGTGTTCGGTATCGGACCTTGGTGCATGGCGACGCGAAGCTGGCGAACTTTTGTTTTTCCGGGAAAGGGGATGCGGTGACGGCGGTGGATTTTCAGTATGTCGGGGGTGGGTGCGGTATGAAGGATGTGGCGTATTTTGTGGGGAGTTGTTTGGATGAGTCTGGTTGTGCGGAGCGGGAGACGGCGGTGTTGGAGTGTTATTTTTCGGCTTTGGTGGGGGAGTTGGCGCGGATGCGGCCTGAAGTGGACGGGGAGGCCGTTGTGGCGGAGTGGCGGGACTTGTATCGCGTGGCGTGGGCGGATTTCCACCGTTTTTTGAAGGGGTGGAGTCCGGGGCACTGGAAGGTGAACGGATACAGTGAGCGCGTTGTGCGCGAGGTCGTGGCAAATTTTGCAGCGCGTTGATGGGGAGACCCGTCCTTTTATCGAGAGGGTTTACTGGCGATTGCGTTTTTTCTTGGCGTGTTGATCTCCGAAGTATTTTTCGCTGCGGTAGCGGAGCCAGACGCGCAGTTCCTGGGGGATTTTATCTTTTTGTTCTTTTGAGAGCGAGTGGTAGAGGGCGAGGGCTTTTTCGCGTTCAGCGCGGCAGGCTTTGTTGTTATGATCTTTCCATCGTTCCCGGGCGAGGCGGATGCGGCGGCAGGTTTCTTTGACCAGGTCGGTGCCGGAGAGGGGTGCTCGTTTCTTGGCGCGATCTTTTTTGGTGGGCATGGCGAGTGAGGAGGGCGGGCAGAAAATCTTGGCGGAGAGGGATACCCTGCGCCATGATTTTGGGCATGAAAACTTTCTTTCTAGTGGGCTTGGTGATGGGCATGGGTGTATGGGGGGCGCAGGCTGGGCCTGAAGGGGAGTGGCGGGTGGAGGACGGCGTGGAAGCGTTTCATTTTGAGACGCCGGAGTTGAAGGGGATGATTGTGGGGCGGGACGAACGGGAATTGGGGAAGGGGTATGGGAAGCATGGGATACGGGGCTTGGTGCATGTGCCGACGGGGAGTGATTTGAGTGCGCCGGAGGGTCCGGTGGGGGCGAAGCGGCGGCACCAGGGGATGGTGAATTTGTATCGGGTTTATGGGGCGACGGAAACGTTGGGGGCTTTGCGGGATGACCAGGCGGAAGTGGAGCGATTGGAGGATGGGGCGCGGCTGATTTGGGCACCGACGGAGGAGCGACCGGTGGCGGTCACGGCGACGTGGCGGGTGACGGGTCCGGGGCAGATTGATGTGGAGATGGTGGCGGTGCCGGAGCGGGCGATTGAGAATTTTGAGGTATTGCCGGCGACGTATGTGGATGTGTTGATGGAGAAGGGGATGTATGCGGAGGGGGATGGGGAAGGCGAGGTGGAGATTTTGCGGCAGATGGAGACGCCGGGGGAGCGGCCGCAGTATCCATTTTTTCCGTTGGGGGAAGAGGCGCGGGCGATGCAGGAGAAGTCGGGCCGGATGGGGTCGAGTTGGATCTGGCCGTCGTATGTGCATGAGGGGGTAGCGGCGTTGCCGGTGATCTTTGCGGAGAACGACGAGGTGGAGATTCTTTTGATGGCTGATCCGGAGTCGGTGAGTGCGGTGTGTGTGACGCCGAAGCCGGAGACGGGGGAGCCGGAGGAGTGGAATTCGGTGGGGCAGCACAGTGCTTTGTATTTCAGTTTGTTTGGGCGGGATGTGGAGGCGGGGGAGGAATGTCGGTCGCGGATGCGGTTGGTGGTGGTGCCGGCTGGGGGGGATGGGGATGAGGGGTTGGAGGCGCGGCATCGGGGGTTGTATGAGGGGTTTTTGGGGGAGTGAGGTTTTTAGGTTCTTAGGTTGGTTTTTGCGAGCTCGTGAGGTTAGGTCCTCGTTGCGTCCGGAAGGACTCCACTGCGGAGGCCCGTTGGGGACAACGGGCCGCACCTTCAATTTTTGGGCGAACGGGGGGCGAGCAGGGCCGCTCGCCCCGACCGGAGGGTGGGGGAGGGGTGTGTGGGGAGAAGGGTTGCGTTTTGGGTTTGGGTGGGTATTGGTGGCGGGATGACTTTGGCGGATTTGTTTAAGTTTGATGAAGATGT
>JBCCIR010000001.1:0-129114 GCA_039028175.1 Verrucomicrobiota bacterium | reverse complement strand
CTGGCGGGGATGGGGGTGGCGACGTTCGGGCCGGTGGATGTGCGGGACCCGGGGTCGAAGGATTACGGGCGGATATTGAAGACGCCGAAGGCGGGGTGGGAGGGGGCGAGTTGGGTGGAAGCGTTGGAGGGCTTGAGTGCGGGGCCGGTGGTGGTGGATACGGATGTCAATGGGGCGGCCCTGGGGGAGGCGAAGTGGGGGGTGGCGAAAGGATTGGGGACCGTGGTGTATGTGACGGTGGGGACGGGGATCGGAGGCGGGGTGTTGGTGGATGGGCGGCCGGTGCACGGGTTGATGCATCCGGAGATCGGGCATTTGCGGGTGCCGCGTGAGAAAAAGGAACGGGAGGGCTTTGAGGGGATTTGTCCTTTTCATGGGGATTGTTTGGAAGGGATGGCTTCGGGGCCGGCCATCGCGGCGCGATGGGGCGTGGAGGGGAAGGATTTACCGGAAGATCACGAAGCGTGGGATCTGGAGGCGGGATACCTGGCGTGGATGTGCGTGAACCTGGCGTTTGCCGTCTCGCCGGAGCGGATTATTCTGGGAGGCGGCGTGATGCAGGTGCCGCGGGTATTTGGCCTGGTGCGGGAGCGATTTCGCGAGCGGGTGGCGGGGTATTTGGAATTGCCGGAGCTGGATGAATACATCGTGCCGCCCGGATTTGGGCAGGATGCGGGATTGATCGGGGCCTTGGCGTTGGTGCAGGGAGGGTAGCGCGGTCCGGTGCCCGCGCCTCCAGGCGAGGTTGATGGGTGGGGTCAGGGCCAGTGTTGGGCGATTTTTTTGCGGAGGAAATCGGCGCTGCGGGCGAGTTGCTCGGGGCCGTCGACGCCGTCTTCGATGCTGATCCAGTTATCTGAGAAACCGTTTTCTTTGAGGATGGAGAAGATCGTGTCGTAGTCGTTCAGGCCCTGGCCGATCTCGCCGTGGCGGAGGCGTTTGGCATAGCCTTCGACGCCGGCCTCTTCTTTGCGCAGGTCTTCGATCGTGCCTTCGATGAGGTATCGATCGCTGGCGTGCATGGTGATGACGCGGGATGCGACGGCGCGGAGAAGATCGATGGGGTCTTCGCCGGCGAGGATGGTATTGCTCGGGTCGTAGTTGACGCCGAAGTTCGGATCATCGATGCGGGAGACGACGTCGACGAAGACGTCCTGGTGTTGGGCGAACTCGGGGTATTCCCAAAAGTCGTCCTTGTAGTGGTTTTCGATGATGAGGGTGACGTTGTTTTCGCGGGCGTGAGGGAGGCAGGCCTTGATGGAGTCGACGGTGAGGCGGATGCCTTCTTCGCGGGAGAGCTCGGGGCGTCGTTGGCCGGAGAGGACGCGGCAGAAACCGGCGCCGAGGGTGGCGGCCATATCGATCCATGCTTTTTCCGCGGCAATTTGTTCCTCGCGAAATGCGGGGTCGGGGTGGGTGAAGTCAGGGGAACAGCAGAGCATGGGGATCGCGAGGCCTTTGTCGTGGGCGAGCTCGCGCCAGCGCGGCCAGGAGGCGGGGTCTTGGAGCTCGAGGTAGCCGGCATACATCTCGACGCCATCGAGGTTGAGCTCGACGGCTTCGTCGAACCATTCGGCGAGGCTCTTGGTGCCGTCTTTGCAGAGGGCGTTCATATCGCCCTTTGGCATGGCAGCTAACTTCGGCATGGCATTAGCCTTTCGCGGAGAGGCGGCCGATGACGGGGTGTTGTTCGAGGTCGATGACGGAGCCGCTGATGGGGCCGCAGGCGTCCGAGAGAAAGTAGAGGGCGGCCTCGGCGATTTCTTCCGGTTTGAGGAGGCGGCCGGAGGCGGCGAATTCTTTGCCGGTGGTTTCGGGCCAGTCTTCGGCGAGTCCGCCATCGACTTTGCGTTGGTATTCGCCTTCGGTGAGCACCCAGCCGGGATTTATTTGATTTACGCGGACGCCGTGTTCGCGATGGAGGGTGTCGCCGAGGTTGCGGGTGAGGGTCATGAGGGCGCCCTTTGACATGGCGTAGGGAACGAGTTCGGGTTCGCCGCAGTGGGCGTTGACGGAGCCGATGTTGAGGACGGAGCCGCGTGATTTCTCGAGGTGAGGGAGGGCGGCCTGGATCAAGAGGAATGGGGCGCGGGCGTTGACGGCGAGGATGCGGTCGTAGAACGCGAGGTCGGAGTTTTCGAATTTGTTGAAGGCGACGATGGCGGCGTTGTTGACGAGGCCATCGATGGTGCCGAATGCGGCGAGGGTGGCGTCGATGAGGCGTTGGGGGGCGGCGGGGTCGGAGAGGTCGTCAATGTGGATGGCGGTGCGTTCGTTGTTCAGGGAATCGGCGAGGGATTTGGCGAGGTCTTCTTCGAGGCCATGGATGAGGACGTTGGCGCCTTCGGCGTGGGCGCGTTGGGTGATGGCCTTGCCGATGCCCATGGTACTGCCGGTGATGAGGATGGTTTTGTTATCTAGAGGCATGGTTGATCGGTTCTTCGGTTTGTCGGTTGGGAGAGTGGATGGTCAGGCGGTCGGTTTCGGGGCTTCGGCGGGCGAGCAGGGACCCGTTCTTCGCCAAGGCTACGAAGGGCGCGCGTTCGCCCCTACCGGGGTCGTGGGTGAGTGGGGGGAGGATTTACGATTTCTGATTAGGAGTAAGAGAACGATTAAGAAAAAGCTTAAGATTTTGTGGGGACGAGGAGGGATTTGGCGATTTGGCCGGAGTGCATGGTTTCGAAGGCGGAGTGCCAGTCTTCGAGGGGCCAGGTGCCGCCGATTATGGGGGTGATGTCGAGGGTATTGGAAGTGAGGAGTTTGAGGACGCGTTCCCAGACGGTCCAGTGGTGACTGAAGGAGCCCTGAAGGGTGACGTTTTTTTGGACGAGGGGGTCGAGGGAGAAGCCGAGGGGTTGTTTGCCCCAGCCGACCTTCGTGATCCATCCGTTGGGGCGGACGAGGTTGACGGCGGTTTGAAGGGTGGCGGAGACGCCGGCGGCATCGATGACGGCATCGACGCCGAGACCGTCTTCTTCGAGGGCCCAGTCGGTGGCGTCGTCGATGAGCTGGGTGCAGCCGTATTGGGCGGCGATGTCGAGGCGGGTTTGGTCTTGTTTGAGGCCGAGGATGGCGACCTGGGCGCCTTGGATTTTTGCGATGGCGGCGCAGAGGATGCCAATGGGGCCGGGGCCGATGACGAGGGCGCGTTGACCGGGGGCGAGGCGGGTGTTGTTGACGACGGCGTTATAGGCGACGCTGCAGGGTTCCGTTAGGGCGGCGTGTTCGAGTGGGAGAGAATCGGGAACGCGATGGAGGCAGCGGGCCGGGACGCGGGTGAAGCGGGTCATGGCGCCGTCGACGCCATATCCGAAGCCTTTTCGATTGGGATCGAGATTGTAGAGGCCCTGTCGGGTGAGCGGGTTGGTGGGATCGATGATGGCGGCGGTTTCGGAGACGGCGCGGTCGCCTTCTTTCCAAGTGGCGACATGGGCACCGCACTCGGCGATGGTGCCGGCGAATTCATGGCCGAGGGTGACGGGGTAGTTGACGGGCCACGAGTGTTGCGCGGTCCACTGGTGGAGATCGGAGCCGCAGACGCCGACGGCGGCAACTTCGAGAAGAACGTCCTCGGGGCCGATGTCGGGGCGCGGGACGTCGCGAAGTTCCACGGAGCCGGGATCGGGGGCGAAGTTGACGACGGCGTGCATGTGATTTTAGTAGTTTCGCAGTTTCGCAGTTTCGCAGTTTCGCGGGTACGCAGGGTTTAGGGATTCTGGGCGTGGATTTTTTGGCAAATCAGGCGGAGGGAGGATTCGAGGTCTCCGTCGGCGGTTTTGAAGGCGTCGGCGTCGATGGTGAGGGGGGCGCCGAGGACGACGAGGGGGGCGCCGTAGGCGGGGCATTGGACAGCTTGTTCGATGGAGAGGCCGCCGACGGCCTGGACGGGGACCGAGACAGCGTCGACGATCTCCTTGAGCTGGTCGAGGGGGTTGGGCATGGGGTGGCCGGCGGCGGCGATGCCGCGTCGCTCGTCGTATCCGATGTGGTGGATGACGTAGTGGCAGCCCAGTTGTTCAAGGCGTAGGGCGGCATCGATCATGTTGGGAGCGGCGAGATTGTCGCCCATGACTTCGGCACCGAAATCTTTTCCGGCCTGGATGACACACTTAATGGTTTCGTCGTGCGCCTGGGACATCACGACGACGTGGGTGGCGCCGGCTTTGGCCATCATTTCGGCTTCGAGATAGCCGCCGTCCATGGTTTTGAGATCGGCGACGATGGGGGTGGTGGGAAATTTTTCCCGGAGGGCACGGACGCCGTGGAGGCCTTCGGCGAGGAGGAGGGGAGTGCCAGCTTCGAGCCAATCGACACCGGCGCGGAGGGCCATCTCGGCAGTATCGAGGGCTTCGTCGATGTTTGTTAGGTCGAGGGAGATTTGGACGGTGGGGGACATTTGAGTTTCGCAGGTACTCAGTTACGCAGTTGCGCAGTTGAGGCAGGAGGCATCGCCTTGGCGACGCTTGGAGCCGGGTATTCAGAGCCCAGAGAGAACAGGGTCATGGTTCGGGGAAGGCGGCGATGCATTCGATTTCGACCAGGGCGCCCAGGGGGAGTTTGGCGACTTCGACGGTGGAGCGGGCGGGTTTGTGGCCTTGGAATTCTTCGTCGTAGACGGCGTTCATGCGGACGAAGTCGTCCATGCTTTGGAGGAACACCGTGGTTTTGGCGATGTTTTTGAGGGAGAGGCCCTGGGATTTGAGGACCGCCTTGATGTTTTCGAAGACCTGGCTGGTTTGGCTATCGATATCGTGGGCGATGATCTTTTTTTCCGTGGGACAGATCGGGATTTGGCCGGAGCAGAGGAGGAGGTTTCCGACGCGGGCGGCGTGGGAGTAGGGGCCGACGGCGGGCGGGGCATCGGGGGCGTTGATTAGCTTCATGGTAGAAACTAGGAAAGCGGAGGCGGGGGGGGAATGCAAGTTCAGGGGTCCGCCGGTCCGCCAGTCCTCAGGTCGATAGGTCCGCAAGTCGGGGGTTAGTTGGTGGCGGGGAGGGTTTGTTCTTTGACGGTGATGTCGGCGTTGCGGAGGTGGCGGTCGAGGAAGTCGCGGATGGTTTCGGTTAGGGAAGGGGGGAATCCTTTGCCATGGCCTCCGCCGTCTACCGTGATGAGGATGCTTTCGACGCCGGCTTTGTCGAGGAGTTGATCGAGGGTTTCGGATTGGGCGAAGGGGACGAGTGGGTCATCGGTGCCGTGGACGATGAGCGTTGGGGCATCGTTCTTGCCGGCGTGAGTGACGGGGGAGGCGTTTTTGGATTTTTCTTTGTTTTCCTGAATGGGGCCGCCGATGAGGCGCGACTCCGGGGAGTCGGGTGAATTGTGGGTCATGGTGCCGGGGTGATCGTCCATGGTGAGGAGTTCCGAGGGGCCGTAATAATTGATGACCGCTTGGACGGCGGAGCTTTGATCGGTGTGCTCACCGATATCGCCCTCGAGGCCCTCGACGTCCTGGGAGACGCCCAGCATGGCGACAAGGTGGCCGCCGGCGGAAGAGCCCCACACCGCGATGTTATCGGGGTCGAAACCGTGATCATTTGCGTGGGCGCGGAGGAATCGAAGGGCGGCTTTGCAGTCGTGGATTTGGGCGGGCCACTGGGCTTCATCGCTGAGGCGGTAGTTGATGGATGCGGCGGCGTATTCGCCGTCTTCGATGAATAGGGCGAGGCGTCTTCCGGTGCCATCTTTGGAACCGGCTCGCCAGCCGCCACCGTGGATGAAGACGAGCAGAGGGAGGGAATCGGACTTGGGATTTTCGGGGAGGTAGAGATCGAGGGTTTGGCGTGGGTTGTCGTTGTTTGCGTAGGGGATATCCTTGAGGACACTGACGCCGGGTACGTTTACGGGGGTGCTGGGGCGGTTGCGGTTTTGTGCGCGATTGCGGAAGGCTTGGTCTTCTTCCCGGGAGATGGCGCCGTCTTGGTTGGTATCGACGCGGCTGAAGTTTTTTTTCAGCGGTTCCGGGAGTTCTTCACGGGAGAGGTTGCCGTCATTGTTTTTGTCCCAAGTGTCGAAGCGGGACTGGTTTTGCGCGAGGGTTACGGTGGAGCTGAGTGCGAGCGTGGTCAGGATGAGGATGAGTGGTTTCATAGTGGCATAGGATTGAATCAGCGTATGGCGGCGGGGTTGCGTGGGGTGTGAACAAATATGGGATGTGAGCCTGGGCTTTGAGCGTGCGGGATTGACAGAAACGCGGCGGGTCTAAATAGTTTATATATTCGAAGTAATTTGGGATTGGACTATGGCTGGGGACTTGGATTTATCGAAGAGTGAGCAGGACTGTGGGACCTGCGGGTCGCGGTTATTGCCGAGGGCGAATTACTGTCACTTTTGCGGCAAGAAGTTGGCATCGGGTCCGGGTTACTCCACGCCGAAGCCTCCGCCGAACGCGAAGAAGAAAAAGCCGAAGGTGAAGAAGACGGCCCCAGGGATGGCGGGAGCGGGCTCGCCGGTGATGGGCTGTTTGTCGGCGTTGTTGGGGATACTGTTGTTGGTAGTGTTAGGGGTAGTGGCGGGTGGGTATTGGCAGATGAAGAAGAAGCATCGCGTGCAAATGCAGGACCGGGAGGCGCAGATGTTGGCTGAGGTTGAGTTGGCAGAGGGCAAGATTGTGGAGGGTGAGAACCTGATTGCGGAAGCAGGCAAGAAGGTCGAAGCGGCCGAGCTGGCGAAGGCGGAGGTGGACGAGCGCTTGGCGGAAGTGGAGGCGCAGCGGGACAAGCTGGGGGACCGGATTGACGGCTTGCAGCGGCGGTTGAAGATTGAGTCGCGGCTACGGCAGGGGAAGGAGAGCTTCGTGGACCGGGGTCGCTTCGAGCATCCGGATGAAGACGGCGAGGATGTGGACCTGCAGCCGGACCCGTTGGGCGGGAGTATCTCCAATCGGGTGTTGAAGATGGGGGCGGGGGACGTCTTTTCCGAGGAGGCGTGGATACCGGACGATATTGAGGCGGTGCGGGTGCGGTTCCGGGTGTTTCTCCAGCCGACTGGAGACGGCGAGGACGAAGTGGTGGTCACGGAAGAAGATGGTGAGGAAGTGGTAGACGGCGAAGCGGAAGAAGCGGGTCCGGGCAAAATCAAGGTGCAGATGGTCGACGTGCGGTCGGAGTCGGTAGGAAAGTCTATAGAGTTGCTGCCATCGCAGGAGTGGATGGAAGTGGAGTTGGTGTTTACGAATATTGGGGAGAAGCGGCGGCGGGTGACGGTTGAGGCGGAGGGATTTGATGGTGATGTTTTTATCGATGACTTTGCGGTGGTGCCGGCGTGTCCGGTGGTGTTGGAGCCGGCGATCTTCAAGTTTTACAGCACGCCGGTGGAGAAGGTTTATTACTACTTCTCCCAGCAATTGCAGTCGGCGTATAACGAGAACGTGGAGTTGGAGTTACCCCGGGTGACGCGAGGGACGGTGAGTTTGCGGTTCGCCTTGAACGGGGAGGATTTGTCTTATCGGTTCGGAACGCGGGCGAAGGGGACGGACAACGCGCAGATCACGGTGGGACCGGTGGGGGAGAAGTCCGAGATTTATTTGGTGGAGCGGGAACCGGGGAGTGAGGTCTGGAATATTGTGGGGATCGAGGAGAATCCGGATTGAGGGGTCTATCTTTTTTGGAGGCCGGGGGTTGGGAGCTAGAGAAGTTTAGTCCTCGCTCCGTCCCGCTTCGCAGGACTTCGCTGCGGAGGCTCGACAGGGACGCCGAGCCGCACCTTCGGCTTTAGGGCGTCGGTCGGTTGGTTTAGGCTAGTTCGTTTGGGGACAGCGAACTGTTTTCCAGAGTGCGGTAGTAGCAGGAGGGGCGGGAGTTGCCTTCGGCGTCTTTGGTGTGGCAGGCGCCTCCTTTGGCGGGGCGGACGAGGTAGAGGAGGGAGTTTTGTTCGCAGTTCACGCGGACTTCGACGAGGTCGAGGGTGTCGCCGGAGGTGGCGCCTTTGATCCAGAGTTCGTTTCGGGAGGAGCTCCAGAAGGTGGCGATTTTCGTTTCGAGGGTGTGTTTGAGGGCGGCCTGATTGGCGTAGGCGAGGATGAGGACTTCCTTGGTATCGGCGTGCTGAACGACAACGGGGAGGAGGTCCTGGCCGGTGGCGCCGACCTTGGCGAGCTTGGTGAAGTCGAGATCGAGGTTGGAGCCTTCTTCGAGGTCTTTCATGGTGGGCGGCGCGGGGCGCCGAGTTGTTTGTTATTAGTTATTTGTTGTTGGGAATCCCGGAGCGGCGCTGATGGGAAGGGGGAATCGTGCCTGGGTTGATCAGTACGGCTGGGGGAGATCAAGTCAAGAAAGGGAAAGGGAGTATTTTTCGCTTGAAAATGCGGGGGAAGAGGGCTCAATTTCCCGTCTCGCCGGGCCTTGGTTCAGGTTCGGTTTGTTACTCCGGCATAGCTCAGCGGTAGAGCGGGTGGCTGTTAACCACTAGGTCGTTGGTTCGAATCCAACTGCCGGAGCCATTTTCTTCTTTTTCGCGAGGCGGGGCGATGGGTGATCGGCGGCGGGCAGTTGACTAAGGTTTTGTTCCTTAATCCCTTGCGGCTGTCCTAACAAATACAAGGGTTCAGGGTTGCCACTGAGGTGACAAACATGCTGAAATTACCAATTCACTAGGCGGGCGATCTCTTGGTGTCGTGCCTTCATGAAACCTGTTCACACCTTTTTTTTGGGATGTTTGCTGCTGGCAGCCGGAACGATTGAGGCTCCGGCCACTCTTTTGTTTACGGACACGACCAGTCAAATATCTGGGCTTGCCGCGGTGGGAATACCTGATTCTTTCTCCACCATCGTAATGGACGACTACGGAGCTCAGTCCTTGTCCGATACTGCTCTTGATGGGGTATCCGGAATTTCTCCGTTCGCAGCCTCCGCTGCGACTCTGGAAATCCCGCTCGCGCTGGGAATGACCGGAAATAGTGTATCCGGTTCCGCTGTAATCTCCTACGACGCCGAGCCGTTCCCTTTCGTATCCAGCGGGGATGCCACGTCGTTCTTTTTTCTCGCATTCACCGTCGGCCCTGGTTTGGGGTACGAAATTACGGTCGATGCATCGGTATCCACCGGTTTCACACCTGACCTATTCCCGGACAACGAGACTCCTGTTGTGCCGGTCATGTCCGATGCGTCGATTGTGCTGAGCGAGGTTGGGGTCGGGAATGTGTTTGATGTTGTTTCGACTTCGGACTTGTCCTCTTCGGGTGGACCGGATTCGCTTATGGGGACGTTTGTCTTGGGTCCGGGCGATTACGTGTTGAATGTGACTGCATCGGTTGTCGGTGGTGAGGAGGGAGGTCTTTTTGGTCCTGATAACACCACGATGGGCGATGCGAGTTTCAGCTTCGACTTTAGTTTTAGCGCTATCCCTGAGCCCTCCAGCCTTGTGCTGTTCATGCTTGGAGCTGGGGGAGCTCTGATTCGAAGGAGGTAGGCGGGAACGGGCGGCGATTGCGGGTTTTACGGCGAAAGACGGAGGTTCTTAGGCCGTTTTTAATGGGCGGTTGAGGAGCGAGGTATTTGGCTCTTCGATCTTTTGATCATCAGTTCTTACCAGGCAGCGATTTATGAAAACGGTTACTCGGAGAGATTTTGTTAAGGGTTCGGCGGCGGTTGGCAGTTTTTTCATTTTGCCCTCGGGGTTGTTGGCGAATTCGCCGAACGGGCGGATTTGCACGGCGCACATTGGGATCGGGGGGAAGGGGAATACGGACACGACGTCGATCGGCGGGCATGACCATGTGGAAGTGCTTGGCTTGTGCGATGTGGACCCGGTGAAGAGCAAGGCGGATGCGAAGCTGCGTCAATACACGAGCGCGACGTTTTTCCCGGATTATCGCGAGATGCTTGCCACCCTCGGGGACAAGGTGGATGCGGTTTCGATTTCGACGCCGGATCATTCCCATTACCCGGCGACGCTGGCGGCGATGGAGATGGGGAAACACGTTTACACGCAGAAGCCGCTCACGCACAAGGTGGCTGAAGCGCGGCATCTTGCGGAGCTTGCCGAGGAGAAAGGCCTCGCGACGCAGATGGGTATTCAGAATCAGTCGAACCTGGCTTATCGTCTGACTCGTCAGTTCGTTCAGGATGGGGTTCTGGGGAAGGTGAGCAAGGTGTATGTCTGGTCCCACAAAAATTGGGGATACGACGGCGATCCTTATGCTCAAGAGGATGCGGTGCCGGAAGGGCTCGATTGGAATCTCTGGCTGGGCACGGCGCCGGTTCGGCCCTACGTAAACAAGGTTTATCACACGAAGAATTGGCGCAAGATTCTCGATTTTGGGTGTGGGACGCTGGGCGACATGGGGATTCACATTTTTGATACGCCGGTGAAGTCGCTCGGTCTGAAGGATCCGCTTTGGGTCGAGGCGGAGTGTCGTGGTCCGAACGGGTTTGGTCATCCGGAGCAGAACAAGATGCACTACGGGTTCGCGCCGACGGAATACACCACCGATGATTTTACGTTTACCTGGTGGGACGGAAAGGGATCGCCGCGGTATGAAGACAATCCAGACCTGCAGTTACCTGATGGCGACGCATTGCCGAGTCAGGGGGCGCTTTTCGTGGGCGAAGCGGGGAGGATGGTGCTGCCGCATTGTTCGGCGCCCAAGTTTTATCCGTCGTCTCTGCGCGAGAAGCTCGTGAAGCCGGACCTAGGGCCGGTGAATCATTATACGCAGTGGTTGGGGGCGATTGAGGGTAAGGATGAGACCACGGCGGGCTTTGATTATGCGGGTCCTCTTGCAGAGATACTTTGCATTGGTGTGGTGTCGGGACAGTTCCCGGGCGAACGGCTTGAGTGGGATGCGGCGAAGATGGAGGTGACGAATCTTGAGGCGGCGAACGCGTTGTTGCGGGGGGAATATCGGGAGTTTTAGGGGAGAGCGGGGTTCCGTTTCGATATCGGTAGCTGCTCTTCGGGGTGGTTCTCGTGCAATGGAGCGTGGAACGTCGTGGGACGGCAGGCGGAGCGCCTGCCCTACAAGAATCTGTTGGATGGCGTCTGAGATTTCGGAGGCGCTTACTTTATGCAGAAGAGGTGGTTGGTGCCTCGGATGAGGAGGTGGCCGTTGTAGGGAACGGGGGTGGCGAGGATTTGTTCGCCCATGGGATTTTCGCTGAGGAGTTCGAATTTGTCGCCTATGCGAGCGGCGAAGACCGTGCCGTCTTCGCGGGCGGCGTAGAGGATGCCGCCGGCGATGACGGGGGAGGCGTAATAGGCGTCGGCGGAGCGGGGGAACTCGTCTTCCCAGAAGGGTTCGCCGGTGGCGGGGTCGAGGCAGACGACCTTGCCCTTGTTGCGGAGGAGGTAGACGCGGCCGTCGTAGGCGATGGGGCTGGAGACGAAGACGCCGAAGTCGTCGCGTTCCCAGAGGCGATGGGAATCGGTGACGTCACCTTCACCGCCCAAGCGGACGGCGTGGACTTCGGCCTGGTTGCGGTCGTCGCGGCCGACGGGGATGACCGCGACGTCGTCGGCGATGACGGGCGTGGCGATGGGAGGCCAGAGTTTGCTCCCGCTCGGGTTGAAGCCGCCGCAGGACCAGAGGAGTTCGCCATCTTCGGCAGCGTATGCGGTGACGTGATCGGAGCACCAGATGAGGACTGCGTCTCGATCGCCGTGGCGGAAGGGGATGGGGGTGGTGTATCCGTTGTCGTTTTCCGGGGGGACGTCGTAATTGCGTTCCTGTTTCCAGCGGATTTCTCCGGTGGCTTTGTCGAAACCGGCGACCCAGGAATCGCCGCCGTGCAAGCGGGGGAGGATGAGGAGATCATCGATGATGACGGGCGAGCTGCCCTGGTCCCAGTAGAGTTCCTGCGGCCCGAATTCATCGGAGAGGTTTCGTTGCCAGCGAATGGTGCCGTCCATTTCGAGCGCGGCGAAGTTGCCACTTTTGAAATAGACGTAGAGGCCGTCGCCGTCGGTCACGGGGGAGGCATTGCTGCTGGTGCCGAGTTTCTTGTGTTTCGCGGGACTTTCTTCGCCGAGTTCGGTTTTCCACACTTCCTTTCCGTCGTGATCGAAGGCGATGACGGTATCGATACCGGAGTCGGGGGTGGTGACGAAGATGCGGTCTTCCCAGACGACGGGGCCGGAGGCGCCTTTTCCGGGGAGCGCGGTTTTCCAGAGGACGGTGTCGGGAGTCCACTCGGTCGGATAGTTGTCGCCGGAGCGGCTGCCTTGGTGGTCGGGGCCGCGCCAGGAAGGCCAGTTCTCGGCGGGGAGATTGGTTGGCGCAAGGGTGAGCCAGGCGAGGGTGCCCACGATCAGGGCGCAAGTGGTTGTGAGGGGGGTCGTCTTCATGGTCGATAGCATGATTGGTGAACGCGGGGTGATTCCAGATTTTTTCACGAGTGGTGGTGTCCTGGGCGGATTAGGGTGGATCGTGCGTGGATTCGGCGCATACTTTTATTGGTGATGATTTGTTTGAAGAAGTGTTTCGTTGGCGTGGTGACGGCAAAAGAATTTTTCCTGGCAGTTGTAGTGGTGTGCGTATCGGGTCCGGTTTCGGCTCGGTCTCAGCCTGAGTTCACGGGGGATGTGGTTATTGTCGGTGCGGGGGCGGCAGGGTTGTATGCGGGTTATGAGCTGGAGAAGGCGGGCGTTTCTTACCGGATACTCGAGGCATCGGATCGCATTGGGGGGCGCCTGGGGAAACTCACGGGGTTTGCGGATTATCCTCTCGACCTGGGAGCGCAGTGGCTGCACGGGAACAAATCGATCGCGGCGGACCTTTGTCGTGAGCACAAGATTCCTTACAAGTGGGATACCTCTTCGGTGCGATTTTGGTTCGAGGGTTCGATGGTGAAACGATTGCCGCGCAAGCCGTTCGGACTGGGAGAGGATGCGTCGGCGCCGGATGTGTCGTTGTCCGAGTATGCGGCGGCGGAGGGATTCGGGGATGAATACGGGGCGATACTCGATGGGATTGCTTCCGAATCCGGGGCGGCGCCTTCGGATATCTCGGCGAAGTGGCCGGCGGTGGAGGGAGAGCAGTGGTCAGCGGGCCTCCGGGACTTCAAGTTTGAGGACACTTACTATGATGTGGTGGCGAATCACATTGCGCCCCCTGTGATGGACCACGTGGTGTTGAATTCGCCGGTGACGGCGATTGATTACTCGGGCGCGAAGGTTCGGGTCATCACCAAGGGCGGGGCGGTTTATGAGGCGGACCGGGTGATCGTGGCGGTGCCGATCACGGTCTTGAAGGACGGGGACATTGCGTTCACGCCGCCGTTGCCGGCGGCGAAGCGGGAGGCCTTTCAGAAGCTGGGCATGGGGCCGGGGATGAAAGTGTTTCTCAAGTTTAACGAGGACTTTTTCGGCGGGTATGTGATCGGCGGCGAAGTCTGTGCGGTGTATGCGGATGAGACGGTGGGAAAGAAGGGGGACGACCATGTGATGCTGGCGTTTATCATGGGTGATCAGGCGGCGGCGTTGGGGGCCTTGAGTTCGGATGAGGCCGTGGTGGAGGCGCTCTTGGAGGAGCTGGATGCCATGTATGAGGGCGAGGCGACGAAACAGTTTCTCGACGCGAAAGTGATTAACTGGACGGCTGAGCCGTATATCCGGGGCGCTTATTCGTATCCCAGAGTCGGCGCGGGGAGGAAGGTGCGAGCGATCGCGGCGGCGCCGGTGGCGGGCCGGGTATTTTTTGCGGGCGAAGCCATGAATCAGAACGGGCACCCGGCGACTGTTCATGGCGCGATGGAGACGGGGCGGGACGCGGCAAAGGCGGTCCTTAAGTGAGCGGCGGATCGCGCCGGAGCGGCGGTGGTTATTCTTCGATGCAGTAGAGGAATTGATCGCCGCGGAGGAAGATTTGGTTACCGGCGAGGGCGGGGGAGGTGAAATTTCGGTCGTCGAGTTCGTTCAAGGCGAGGACCTTCAATTCGTTTCCGTGCTCGATGACGAGGACTTCGCCGTTGCGACCGGTGAGGTAGACCCGGCCGTCGGCGCCGACGGGGGAGGAATAGACGTTGGTCATGTCGGGGAGACGGGTGCGATCGATGATTATGTCGCCGGTGGCGGCGTCGAGGCAGGTGAGGATGGCCTGGTTGCTTTGGGTGAAGTAGAGCTGGCCGTCGTAGAGGAGAGGCGAGGGGACGTAAGGCGTGCCTTCGTCGTGTTGCCATAGGATTTGGTCGGAACCGGTGATGTCGCCTTTGGCTGAGAGCGGGAGTGCGAGGAGAGCGTGGCCTTTGTAACCGGTCATGCAGTAGACGTAGTCGCCGAAGACGACGGGGCAGGGGATGGCGTTATTGGTGAGGCCACCGCATTGCCAGATGATCTCGCCGGTATCGAGGTCGTAGCTGCGGATGAGGTTGGTGCCGGGCGTGATGACCTGGGTTTTGCCACTGTGTTCGATGACGCGTGGGGTGGCCCAGGTGTTGCCTTCGTTGCGATTGGCTTTCCAGAGGGTTTCGCCGGTGGCGGCGTCGAGGACTTCGATGTAGGACTGGCGGTGGTTGTCGCGGACGATGATGAGGCGGCCGTCGTGGTAGACGGGGGACGTGCCTTCCCCGAGGCTGGCGCCCATGGCGACCTCGCCGAGGTCGCGTTCCCAGAGTTTGTTGCCGTTGAGGTCGTAGCAGAAGATGCCGCCGGAGCCGAAGGAACAGTAGAGGCGTTCGCCGTCGGTGGTGGGTGAGGCGCTGGCGTAATTGTTATCGCCGTGATGGCCTTCGTGGGGGATTTTGCGGGCGGCGGTTCGTCGCCAAATTTCTTCGCCCGATTTGCGGTCGAGGCAGTGGACGACGAGTTCGAATTCGGTATTGGGATGTTTGATGCCGAAGATGCGTTCGGGTTGGTCTTCGGGTTTGGGGAGGGAGGGATCGACTTTACCGGTGTTGATGGCGGAGAGGACGAATACTTGATCGTTCCAGATGATGGGGGTGGAGCTGCCGCGGCCGTCGATGGGGACTTTCCAGCGGACGTTTTTGGTTTCGCTCCATTCGGCGGGGGGTGTGGCGGTGGGGGAGACGCCCGTGGCATCGGGGCCGCGCCAGTGGTGCCATTGGGTGGCGGCGGCTTTCGGGTCGACAGGGGGGAGGGGGTTGGTGACGGGGGTGGCTTTGCCGACGAGGCCTTCTTCGGTGGTGGCGGGTTTGGATATGAGCGGATGTCCTGCCGGGGTTCCGGCGACGTGGGCGAGAATTTTGACGAAGGATTGTCCGCGATTGGGCATGTCGGGGGAGAGGCGTTGTTTCTCTTTCCAGAGTTGGCCGACGCGCGCGCGTTGGGCGGGCGAAAGGATGGCCATCGATTTGTCGACGTATGGTTGGTGGTTGACTCCGGTGTAGCCTTTCGGGAGTGGTTGATTGTCGATGCGGGCGAGGAGTTCCGCGTTATCCGAGTTTGGCTTCGGAGGCGCGGCGATTGTGACCGAGGCTACCGAGATCGAGAGGAGCCAGATGGATAGTCGCATGCGGGAAATCATCGTTGTTTTGGCGCGAAATGAAAGCTGGAAACGGTGTGGGAAGTGCTGGGGCGGCTGGTTTGGCAAGGTGTCGTTGGGAGGAGCGGATTTGATGAGTTGCGTGTTGGGTGAGGGAGGGAATAGGGTGAGTGGATGAAGCGGCGGGATTTTGTGAGTTGGGCGAGTGTGGCGGCGGCGGGGGTGATGACGTCGGGGGCGGGGGTGTCGAGGGCGGCGGATGCGGGGCGGAGGATCAAGATCGGGCAGATTGGGACGGCGCATGGGCATGCGCGGGGGAAGATGGAGACGATGCGGGGGCAGGCGGATTTGTTTGAGGTGGTGGGAATTGTCGAGGCGGACGCGGGGCAGCGGGCGAGCGTGGAGGGGGAGAAGGCGTATGCGGGTTTGAATTGGATGAGTGAGGAGGAGCTGTTTGCGGTGCCGGGGATCGAGGCGGTGGCGGTGGAGACGGCGGTGCGGGATTTGGTGCCGACCGCGCGACGGGTGGTGGGGGCGGGGTTGCATGTGCACTTGGATAAACCGGCGGGGGATTCGATGTCGGCGTTTCGGGAACTACTTGAGGCGGCGGAGGCGAAGGAAGTGGTGGTTCAGTTAGGGTATATGTTGCGTTATAACCCGGTGTTTCAATTGATGTATGAGGCGGTGGCGGCGGGATGGATCGGGGAGGTGATGGAGATCGACTGTATGATGGGGAAGTTGGCGCCGGAGGAGATGCGGGAGGAATTGAGCGAGTTTTCGGGCGGGGGGATGTTTGAGTTGGGCGGGCATTTGATTGATTCGATTGTGTATTTGATGGGGAAGCCGGAGAAAGTGACGCCGTTTTTGAAGCGAACGATGCCGGAGCGGGACGAATTTGCGGACAACGGGTTGGCGGTGTTGGAGTGGCCGAAGGCGACGGCGGCGGTGCGGGTGAATATGCGCGATCCGTTTGGGTTTCCGCGACGACGGTTCCAGGTGGCGGGTGTTTTGGGGGCGCTGGAGATCATGCCGATGGAGTCGGGGAAAGCGACCCTGAGTTTGAAGGCGGCGCATGGGGACTATGCGGAGGGGGTTCAGGCGATTCAGTTGGCGCGTGAGGGGGGGCGTTTTGACGGGGAGTTTCGGGATTTTGCGGCGGTGATCCGCGGGGAGCGATCGCTCGCGTGGGTTGCGGCGCACGATTTGGCGGTGCACGAGACCTTGCTGCGGGCGTCGGGGATGCCGATCAACCCATCATGATTCAAGAGTGCCGGGCGAGCGCGCGGAGATTTTAGCCCTCAGGAGGCCCATGAGGGAGTAGAGGCCGAAGTAGGCTCGATTGAGGTAAATGGAATCCGGGGAACCGCGTGCGGTTTTCATTTGCTTGAGATCGCGGTCGGTTCGTTGGCGTTCGCCGAACTCATAGATGCTCTTCATGAAGTCTTCGTCTCCGAAGTCGAAGGTTTCTTCGTAGAACGGTCGTCCGAGCAGTTTGGTGCCGAGCATGGCGTTGTGGAGGATGAGGTCGATTTCCTGGGGAGAATCTTCCTCTAGGATCAGGTCGAGTTTCCGCATGGCCGCCTCGAAGCCTTCTCGATCTTCGAGGAGAGCGGGGTCGAGGAATCGAAAGTAATCGTCCCGGTATTGCCTGGTAATTTCTTTTGTGCATCCGAAGTCGAGAGCGACGACGGCATTGTTTTCGTCGACCAGGAAATTGCCGGGATGAGGATCGGCGTGAAAACGAAGCAGGTTGTGAATTTGGAAATGATAGAAGTCCCAGATGGTCTGGGCGACCTGGTTGCGCTTGTCCTTGGATGGCTCTTTCTCGGCGTATTGATCGAGCGGGAGGCCGTCGATCCAGTCCATGACGATTACCCGTTTGCCGGAGTATTCCGGGTAGTAGGCAGGGAATCGAATATTTTCGAGCGACGCGCTGTTTTTTGACAGCTCGATGGAGCGGGCGAGCTCGAGCTCGTAATCGGTTTCCTCGAGCAAGCGTTCGTGGACCTCCTTTATGTAGGGTGCGAAGTCCCGTTCGCTCATTCCCATGATTCGCAGGGCGATGGGTTTCACGATGGCCAAGTCGCTGTTCAGGCTGTCTGCCACTCCCGGGTATTGGACTTTTACTGCGAAAGATTTGTCTCCGAGGGTGGCCCGGTGCACTTGTCCGATCGACGCGCCGTGTGCCGCTTCTTTTGAGAAGGTGTCGAAGATTTCGAGCGGTTGTTTGCCGAACTCGCGCTGAAAGGTTTTCACGACGAGCGGATAGGAGAGCGGGGGTGCGGAGTATTGGGCCTGGGCGAACTGATTTCGATAGGCCTCGGGGAGCATGTTTTTGTCGATACTCAGCATTTGCGCGAGTTTGAGCGGGCCGCCCTTGAGTTTTGAAAACGCGTCGTAGACGACATCAGCGTTTTGCTCGTGGAGGTCATCTGTCTCGGGGTCGCTGCCGACCACTCGTCTGCCATAGTGTTTGAGGTAGTTGACCCCGACTTGCGCGCCGGCTCCGGCGAGAGCGGCGACGCGGCTGGCCCGATTTGAGGGGATTGATGATTGCTCCTGTGCCATCACCCTTTGCGGCGGAAGAGGAACCTGACGAGATCAGCGGCCGAATCGATGGCCTGGGTACCGATCAGGTCGAATGCCAAGCGCATGGACTTTTCGATGAACGCATCCGTTCGTTCGAAGGCAGAGCTGTCGTCGTTCAGGTTGAAGTCGATCACCGTGAGGAAGTGGAGGAAGAGGCCCTGCGGATATCCGCGGGTCAGGGGGCCGCGACAAACGATTTCGTCCCGCTCCATGCCGGTATCCACAGTACTTTTAGCGAAAGTGACGAAGGCATCGCGCATGCCGTGGAGGTGTTTTGGCGGCCAACCGCACCGACCGTCGGACCGGGGAAAACGCGCGAGGAAGAAAGACCGTTGGTTTAGGATTTGGTCGGTGAAGGCAAAATAGAAGGTGAGGAGTTTTTGTTGGGCGGTGAAAGCTTCCCAATCCTCAGGTTCCTGCACCTTGGCGATGGTCTCTTCGACGGCGGTTCGCCAGATGGCGGACTCGAGGGCCTCGAAGGAGGCAAATTGTTCGAAGAAGTCGCGTTCTGACGCCCCGAAAGACTTTGTGAAGGCATAGACGGAAGCGGGTGCGTGGCCTGTTTCCAGCACCTGCTCGCGATAGCGACCCATGAGCTCTGCTCTATCCATCGGTGACGATACGCCGGCAGAGGCGCGCTGGACGGTCTGAAATGCAGGGGAATGAGGGCGAGAATGGGGGGCATTCCGTTGGGCTGCCTTGCCTGCTTAGGTATTGCTTTGAGCCGGGCCCCAGGCCAGTCGGTCAATGATGTTTGGTGATGTGGTCGGCGAGGATGTTGCGGCCGAAGTCGCCTTTGAAGTTGCGCCAGGAGGCGTGGGAGTGGTTGGCGTTGTTTTGCGTGTTGCAGTATTCGAGGAGGAAGGTGGGGCCTTGGACGCGGTAGTAGTTTCCTTCGCCGGGTTTTTCTCCGCCGGCCCAGGCGAAGCGGATCTTGTTGACACCGGCGGCTTCGATTTCGGCGAGGTTGTTTTGCGCGACGCGGGGGTTGTGTTTGAAGAGGTAGAGTTTGACGAGGGCGAGAAGGCTTGCTTTTTGTTCGTCGGTCATTTTGGAGACAGGGAGGCCTTTGTTGTCGAGGGGCGTGACTGTGCTGTCCTGGCTGGTGAGGATATCGCGGGGTGCTTTTGTATCGATGATCGCGAGGGTGCGTTGTTCGTCGTCGAGGGACTGGAGGAGTTTGCGGGCTAGGAAGGCCTCGCCGGCGAGGACGCGGAGTCCTTTGCGCGGTCCTTCGAGGACGGTGTCGGGATTGGCGCCGAAGAAGGAGGGGGTGAGCGAGACGACCTGGCCGTCGACGATGGTGAAATTGAGGGAGAGGTGGTGGCCTTCGAAGCGCCAGCCCCAGGTGTCGTCGGCGGTGGGGTCGCCGAAGATCGTGACGTGGTATTTTTCGGGGTCGCGTCTGGGGTCGTGGTCTTCGAGTTCCCAGAGGATTTGTTCGAGGCTCATGACGGAGAGGGCGCGGTTGAAGCCTTGCTGGCTCATGCCGGTGACGAGGAGGGCGTAGGCGAGCTGGGTTTGATCGGGGCGCATGTCTTTAATCATGAGGCCGGCGCGATCTTCCATGGGGACGAAGTGCCAGTTGTCGCGTTCTTCATTGTCGAAGGCGAAGGTGGCGGTGGCGCGTTGTTTTTTGTCGAGCGAGGCGAGGAAGTTGTTGGCGGCGCTTGCCATGGAGCGGGCGACGAGGGCGGTATCGTTCTCCTGAGCTTGGGCTTGGAGAGCGAGGGGGGAGACGAGAATGGCGAGTGCGAAGAGGAAGGAGGTTGTTCTTTTCATGACGGAGAGGAAACGGGGTTGGAGTGATGGAGATTTCTGAAAATTTGTAAGAAATCGGGAGGTAGATGCTCTCACCTCGGTGAAGCGTGTGTCGAGTGTGGGAATGTGGGTGATGGCGCTGGCCTGTTTGGCGGTGGTGGGGATGGGGTATGAGGTCTTGCGGGAGGCGGCGGCGGAGCAGGAGCGAGGGGTGATTGATGGAGAAGTGGCCAGCGAGCGGGCGGCGGTGTTGGATTTTCTGGGGTTGTTGTCGCGGGAGCCGGAGGTGGCGGGGGTGGCGTTGGCGCGGGTGCGGGCGGGCGCGGCGCGGGGCGATGCGGCGTTGTTGGCGGAGGTCATGCCGTTTGTGCGGTCGAAGGCGATGCGGGAGGAATTGTTCGGGGTGCTGGAGGGATTGGCGGGGGATGGGGAGCGGCGGGGCTTGGATGAATGGCGGCAGTGGGTGTGGACGCAGCCGTATCCGCCGCGGGAGGATTATGCGGGCTTCAAAGCGCTGTTGTATCGGCTGATCGATTCGCGGTTTGAGGAGTATTTTGATGACGATCCGGCGGCGACGATTCGTTTGGACGAGATTCGGTGGGGTGGGGTGAAGCGGGACGGAATACCGCCGTTGAAGGATCCGACGATGGTGGGAGTGGATGCGATGGAGGCGCGGTATTTGGATGACGATGATGTGGTATTTGGCGTGAGTTTCAACGGGGACGCGCGGGCGTATCCGAAGCGGATTCTCGCCTGGCACGAGATGGTAAAGGATGTGGTGGGAGGGCTATCGATCAACGGGGTGTATTGTACTTTGTGCGGGTCTATGATCGTTTACGCGACGGAGACGGGCGGGAAGCATTACGAGCTGGGGACGAGCGGGTTTTTGTATCGATCGAACAAGTTGATGTATGACCATGGGACGAAATCGATGTGGTCGACCTTTGAGGGGAAGCCGGTGGTGGGGCCGTTGGTGGGTGAGGGGATTGAATTGGAGCGATTGTATGTGGTGACGACGACTTGGGGGGAATGGAAGCGGCGGCATCCGGAGACCACGGTATTGACCTTGGATACGGGGCATCGGCGTGACTATGGGGAGGGCGTGGCGTATCGGGAATATTTTGGGACGGACGAGCTGATGTTTGATGTGCCGGATGGATTGCGGGACCGGCGATTGAAGAACAAGGATGAGGTGTTGGCGTTGGTGGGTGAGGGGGATGTGCGCGAGCGGGTGGCGATTGCGGTGGGGTTTTTGAAGAAGGAACCGGTGTATCATTTGGAATTGGGGGGGAAGGAGTTGGTCGTGTTGACGGATGAGAGCGGGGCGGCGCGTGTTTATGAGACGGGCGGGCGGCGGATTGTGTCGTGGGATGGGATTGGGGAGGCGATTGATGGGAAGGAGGGGCGCTGGGGGGTTTCGGAAGCGGGGATGACGGGGGCGGATGGGGAGGTGTTGGCGCGCTATCCGGCGCATCGGGCGTTTTGGTTTGGGTGGCGGGCGGTTTATCCGGAGACGGAATTGGTGAAGTGAAACAGGCGGGGAAGTTGGAAGGGCTATTGGAGCGGGTGCGGGCCTGTGAGGAGTGCGCGGCAAGTTTGCCAATGGGGCCGCGCCCGGTGCTGCAGATCGGGAGTGCGGCGCGGGTGTTGATTATTGGGCAGGCACCGGGGGTGAAAGTGCACGAGAGCGGGACGCCTTGGAAGGATGCGAGTGGGCGCTTGTTGCGGGAGTGGTTGGGAGTGGATAGAGAGACGTTCTATGATGCGGATCGGGTGGCTTTGATGCCGATGGGGTTTTGTTATCCGGGGAAGGGAAAGTCGGGGGACTTGCCGCCGCGGGAGGCGTGTGCGCCTTTGTGGCACGACGTGTTGTTGGAGGTGATGCCGCGGGTGAGTTTGACGATCTTGATCGGGCGCTATGCGCAGGGGCATTACCTCGGTGATCGTGCGAGCGAGAATCTGACGGAGACGGTGCGCGCGTTCCGGGAGCATTTGCCGGAGTATCTGCCTTTGCCTCATCCCTCGCCGCGGAACCGGTTCTGGTTGGCGAAGAATCCTTGGTTTGAGGAGGAGGTATTGCCGGAGCTAGGACAGCGGGTGGCGGGGGCGTTGATCGGTTAGTCGGTTAATCGGTTGATTGGTTGGTGAACTAGGAAGTGGGGGACTGTTCTCGGTCTCGGGCGATGATGGATTGGATAAGGGACGGGTCGATCATGGAGAAGCGGGCTTTGGTTTCGAGTTTGAGGTTCCAATGGATGGTTTGGAGGAGACCGGTGAGGATGCCAACGAGTTGGCCCTGGTCATCGACAACGGGGGTGCCGCTCATTCCGCCGCGGCCGACGAGGGTGGATTGGTAGGTGGTGAAGGGGAGATCGCCGCGAGCGTTTTTGACGGCGACGACGTGGCCGGCGGTTTCGAAGGGGCCATTTCCGACGCCGTCTTCGACGTTTTGCTCGGTGAAGAGGATGCCTTCGTTGGAGCCGGCGAAGACGGGGGTGCCTTCGGGGATGTTGTCGGTCATTTTCTGGAAGTATTCGGGTGAGCGATGGTCGAAGTGGATAATGGCGAGGTCGGATTTCTTGTCGGACCAGACGGCGCGACCGGGGAGGTTTTCGATGAGGAAGTATTCGTTGGGGAGAACGGAACCGGATTGGGTGAGGGGTGAGGGGATGGTTTTGAGGATGACGAGATTGGTGAAGTAGAAGGGGCCGTCGTCGATGACGTGAGCGGCGGTGAGGAAGTAGCCATCGCGGGAGATGGGGGCGGCGCGGCCAGAGGCACCGGCATCGCTTTCGATGAAGGCGACTTTTCGGGAGAAGAATTCGTCGATGGATTGGCCGGCGATGGGGTAATCGGGGACATCGACGAGAGACTCGGCCTGGAGGCGGCGCATTTCGGGGTTATCGAAGGTGCGTTCGACGGGGAAGGAGGCGCAGGCGGCAAGGAAGAGGAGGGGGAAGAGGGCGAAGCGGGGGAGGATGTGACGGAAGCGAGTCATTAGGAGATGGCAGGTCCTCTAAAGAGAGATGATTCAAGGGGGGGTGGCAAGTGTGGGGTTTGATTCGAGCGCTTTGAGTTCCGTTTCGGGGACGTGGTGCATGGGGAGGAATTTGAGTTCGAAGAAATTATATGGGGGGTTTTGGGTATCGGGGAGGTCGCGGAGGTGTTCGACGGTAATGGTTTCGCCGTTGTGGATGAAGGTGGCGGAATGGGATTTGTTGCGGCGGGCGAGGCGGATGAAGTGGAGGTATGGCATGACGGCGCGTTGTTCGCCGAGGTAGGTGATGTATCCGGAGGAGGAGGGGCCGGTGATCGTGACGGTATCGTCGAGGTAAGGGAAGATTTGCCAGGAGGGCGGGATGACGAGGTGGTTGGATTTTTTATGGAAGGTGAGAAGGCCGCTGTAGACCTCGGCGGAGGCGCGGGACTTGAGTCCGAGGTGCGGGGAGAAGCACTGGAGGACAAAGATGGCGGGGAGGGCCCAGAGAAGACGGGGTTTGAGCCGGAAGGTATTGAAGTGATCGGCGAGGGGGAGTTTTTGACGGCGAGAGTAACGCACGTAGAGGATCAGGGTGACGCCGTATAGAATGACGTAGGCGTGCCAGAAGTAGGCGCGGCAGAAATCGCGGACGTCGTGGAAATTTTCGGGGAGCCAGGAAATGCGGAACACGAAGGGGACGAGGAAGAGCGTGAGGATAATGAGGGAGAGGAATCGGTGGTGTCGAATCCAGGCGATGGGTTTCAGATTTGGGAGCCAAGCGAAGGTCTGCCGGAGGAAGGTGGAGGCGTGGGATGGAAAGAGGAGCATGAGTGAGGCGCTGAGGAGGCAGGGAAAATTCGTGGAGGGTGGATACATGCGGTAGCCCATGACGAAGTGGAAGATAAAGTCGAGGACGATGCCGGCGAAGCGGGTGCGTGGGAAGATGAGGAGAATGGGGATGAGAGTTTCGATGGCGAGTGTGCCCCAAATGGCGATTTGATCTCCGAGGGGACCACGCGGAAAAAGGTATTGGACCCAAGTTAGGAATCCGGGGTAGTCGTCCTCGCGCATCGAGGTGAGGATGCGAACGGCGTAGCTGGTCTCGGGATCGAGGAAGCTGTGGTTGAGCTTGTGGAAGACGGAGAAGAGATAGGTGGCGGAGAAGATGATGATGACGAGGGGTCGAAAGCGGATGAGGATTGATGCGAGGGTGAAGGGTTCGGAGCGGCGGTGACGCCAGGCGGAGAGCGCGCAGAAGAGGATGGCGAGATTCAGGGAAGCGGTGACGGTGAGGTAATTTGAATCGATGGGGGAATCGCGGAAGAAAACGATGAGCCAGCCAAGGGCGAAGGCGAGGAGGGTCCACGGGGAGCGGGGGAAGATAAAGACCCAGGTAATGGGGAGGAAGAGGACGAGATAGAAGGCTTCGTCGACGGGGAAGCGGATGTAGTAGAGGAGGAGGTTGAGTGCCCAGACGGTGGAGAAGAGAGGGAAGAGGAGATTGGGCGCAGAGTCGGCCGGAGAGGAAGCTGGTGAGGCGGAGGACATGCGGAAGCGCGAGGAATCGGTAGCGGGCTATTTTTGATCTTCCAAACGGGACTCCAGTTTGGCAATGCGTTCTTTTTTGCGATCGAGTTCGCCGCGGAGGCGATCGGCGCGATGCTCGGCTTTTTCGAGTCGTTCGTAGAGCGGGCGTTGGTCTTGACCGCCAAAGGTTGCGTAGACATCGATGGCTTTGGCGACGGCCAGGCGAAGATTGGCGGTCCAGGCGGCGGGATCGTCCTGGGTGATGGCGTCCCAGAAGCTCTCTTGTTCGAGTTCGTTCTCGGGGACGGGCAGGTGGAGTTCGGGAGGGAGGAGGGATTTTTGTTCGTGAAGTTTGAGCCAGTCGGCGTTTTCCGGAGGTCCGGCGTTTTCGAGGGTGCGCCAATCTGCGGTGAAATGGAGGCAGGTGGGGACGGGAAGGTAGGCGAGGGCGGTCTCGGGGGTTCCGGGTGACTCGTTGAGGATGCGAATCCAGAGGTCCCAGTCGCCTTGTTGGGTGAGTTTGGGATTCCAATGGAATTTCTTTGGGGTGGATTCGTCGCGATACATCGCGTTTCCGGCGGGGATGGTATTGATGCGTTGTTCGAGGAAGAGGCGGCGGGCTGATGGTTCGTGGAGATTGGAAGTGCCGGGGACGATTTCGCCTTTGGGGAGAATCCAGAGGGGGCGGGAGTAGGCGAAGTGGACATCGGGGTTCTCGAAACAGTTTAGGAGTCGTTCGAGGTGATCGGGCAGGGCGATGTCATCGTGGCCGAGGTAGGCCATGAAGCGGCCGCGTGCGCGTGCGGTGGCTTCATTGCGATTGCCGTATCCGAAGCCGGGAGCTTTCGGGAGATCGAGCCAGGTGATGCGATTGTCGTCGAAACTTTGGACGACGTCCGGGGTGTCGTCAGTGCATCCGTCTCCAACGACAAAGAGTTCGAAGTCTTCGACGGTTTGCGCGAGGAGTGATGCGATGGCGAGGCGGAGCGTGTCGGATCGATTATGGGTTGGCAGCAGGATGCTGACGAGGGGCGACGAGGAATGGATCACGACCGTTGGGGAGCCTTGGCGCGGACGGCGGGCATGTTAGAAGCCTTTTCGTTCTTCGAACTTGTAGGGGATCAGGTCCGTGTTCAGGGGGAGGCGATATTTGTCGGGGTCTTCGTATTGGTAGGGTTGGGTGGGGAAATTGATGATGACGACGTCATTGGGGCCGATGTTGTGAACGGCGTGCCAGAGCCCGGTGGGGACGCGAATGACCTGGCGATCATTCTCGCTGATGATGATTTTTGAGATTGAGCCTTTCGTGGGGGAGCCGTCGCGATCGTCGAAGAACACAAACTCGGCTTTTCCGGAGAGCAAGGCGAAGCGGTCTTCCATGACGTCGTGGAGGGCCCAACCTTTTACTTTGCCGGGGTGGATCGTGACGAAGGTGGAGGAGATAAGCGGATCGGCGTGCCAGTTCCAGCGTGGGTCATAGAGTTCGCCGACGGAGCCTCTTTCATCGTGGTGGGTGACGATGGGGTGGGTGGAGACACCGTGGGCGAGGGTGGAAACGGATGATCCGGTTTGCGTGACTGATTGCTCTTCTTTAAGAGCTCTCGGTTTGGATTCGCTGTCGGCGGTGGATTTGCCGGGTAATTGCTTGTCCGTCATGGGGTTCTATTTTATGGAGCGTCGTTGGTGGAGATCGAGAGGAAATTTCCTGTCGGTTGTTGAAGAAATGGGGGGGTGCGCCCGTTATTGGTTGGATATGAAACGCAAACGAGTCATTTTGGGTCTTTTTTGGGGGGTTGCAACGGGTTTATCCGTCGGCGTAGCGGAGGCTGAGTTGAACCCGATGATGGTGGTGCCGGGGGAGGTGGTTTACGAGAGTGATTTTTCGGAAGACGGAGCGGTGAGCAAGGAGGATTGGTTGTCGCGGCAGGGGACGCGGTGGGAGATTTCGGATGGGGTGTTGAAGGGGCAGCCGTCGTCTGCGGAGTATCAGGCGGCGAAGTCGCATCATCGGGGATTGGAAGCGCGGACGAGTGTGCCGAAGACGCCGGCGGAGTTTTTGATGACTTTTTCGGTTCGATTTTTGGGTGGGGAAGAGACGGAGATTGTACCATTTGTGGAGTTCGGGCATCATGTGTGTCGGGTGAAGTTTGGGGCGGAGACGGGAACCTTTATGTTGGCGGACGGGGAGACATTGAAAGTGGCGGAGGCTGTCGAGTTTACGTATGAGCCGGGGAAGTGGTATCGGGTGATGGCGGAATTGAAGGGGGATGAGGCGGTGGTGCAGTTCGAGGAAGGGCCGGTGTTTTATGCGCGGCATGAGTGTTTTGCGAAACCGAATCCGAGCGGGGGGAATGGGTTGGGGATTGCGGGACCGCGCGGGGGGAAGGTGGAGGTGGATGACGTGCGGATTTGGGTGATTGAGGGAGGGGAGCGGGATGGTTGGGCTGAGGTGAGAGACGGGATGCCGGCGTTTGAGCCGGTTGCCACGGGGAAGGTGAAGAAGTAGATGTTCGGAGAGCGAGGTTTCGTGGGGGGAATGTAATTCTGGTCGCGGTCGGCCCAGAGAATGCTACGATTGGGCGCGATGAAGAGCGACGCGAGATGGAAAGCGGTGAGGGAATGTGATGGAGGCGGGAATTGGTGACGGGTTCTATGGCACGGGATTCGCAGTATTTGGATTCGGGATTCGCCAAGATTCAGGCGGATTTGGGGTATTTGATGGACGAGTTCGCGAAAGTGTTGGAGCGGATGGGGCGAGAGGATTTGGCAACGGAATTGCCGTGGCGGGATGGTGAGGGTGGTGAGTCAGGGGGCGTGTTTCCGCAGGATTTGGGTCAGGCCTATTCGATTTGTTTTCAGTTGCTGGACATGGTGGAGGAGCGGGTGGCGGTTTCCGTGCGGCGGGAACGTGAGAATGAGAGTGGCCCGACGGCGGAGCGAGGTTTGTGGGCGAAATCGCTTTGGGGCTTGGTGAAGGCGGGGCTGAGCGAGGAGCAGATTCGCGAGGGTTTGGGGCGGGTTCATGTGGAACCGGTATTGACGGCGCATCCGACGGAGGCCAAGCGGGCGAGTGTTCGGGAGCGTCATCAGGATATTTACCATGAACTGATCAAGCGGGAGCATCCGAAGTTTACCGATCGTGAGCGCGGGCGGGTCGGTCGGGAACTTGAAACATTGCTCGAGTTGTTGTGGCGAACCGGGGAGATTCGGGAGGAGAAGCCGACCGTGATGCAGGAGTTGCGCAATGCGATTTTTTATTTGCGGGAAGTGTTTCCGGAGATGGTGCGTCGGACGGACGTGAGTTTTCGTGAAGCGTGGGAGGAGCGGGGGTTTTCGTGGGAGAAGCTGCGGGCGGCGAGGGGTGTTCCCCGGATGAGTTTTGCAACTTGGATCGGGGGGGATCGTGACGGGCATCCGTTTGTCACGGCGGAGGTGACTGAGGACGCGTATCGGGAATTGCGCGAGCATGCGTTGAAGCTGTTTCGGCGGGAGTTGAGGGAAGTGGCGACGCGATTGACGCTTTCATCCCATGTGCAAGCGCCTGACGAAGGGATCACGGGGCTTCGTGACCGCTTGCGAGATGAACTGGGAGATATGGGACGGGAGATTGACGCGCTGAACGTGGATGAGCCGTGGCGAGCGGTGGTTTACCTGATTCGTGAGAAGCTGAATGTGGATATCGCGGCGTTGGGAGGGCGGGGGCGCGGGGGATACGATCATCCGGAGAAGCTGGCGGAGGATTTGGCGATATTGGACACGAGTATGCGGGCGGCGGGCGCGGGGTGGTTGGCGGAGGAAATTATTCAACCGGTTTTGGCGTCGTTGGAGGTGTTTGGATTTCATTTGGCGAAGCTGGATATTCGGCAGAATAGTGCGTTTCACGATCTCGCGATGGCGCAGATATTGGCTGCCGCGGGAGTGGAGGGGGGCGAGGATTTTGCGGAGTGGCCGGAAGAGCGTCGCTGTGAATTCTTGCTGAAGGATTTGGAATCGGGGCGGCCTTTTTTGTCCGGTCGTGATGCGACTGGTGAGCAGGCGGATGCGGTGTTGAAGTGTTTTGCGGTGGTCGGTCGTCAGATTCGGCGTCGCGGGATGGGGGGCGTCGGGGGAGCGATTGTGAGCATGACGCGGCAGTTGAGTGATTTGTTGGTGGTGCATGCGTTCATGCGCGAGATGGATTTGGTGGAGCGCACGGAGGAAGGGATGGTGTTTCCGATGGCGGTGGTACCGCTCTTTGAGACGCTGGATGATTTGGAAGGGGCGGTGGACTTAATGGCCGAGTATTTGCGGGTGCCATTTGTGCGGCGAAGCCTTGAGTGGCGTAAAGGGAAGCATGGGCATGAGCAATTGGAACAGCAGGTAATGCTGGGATACAGCGACAGCAATAAGGATTGCGGCATCCTGGCAGCGCAATGGGGTTTGTATGAGGCGCAGGATGGTTTGGCGGGGTTGGGTCGCGAGCTTGGGATGCAGATGCGATTTTTTCATGGGCGCGGGGGCACGGTGAGTCGGGGGGCGGGGCCGACATCCTGGTTTATGCGCTCTTTGCCGCACGGATCGATGTCCGGTTCTTTTCGAATGACTGAGCAAGGCGAGACGGTGGCGCAGAAGTACGCGCATATGGCGAATGCGACCTATCATGCGGAGATGTTGATGGCGGGTGTGGCGCGGGCGGCCTGCTTGAATCGCTATTTGCCGGCACCCGAAGATCCGGCGAAAGGGTTGATGCCGCAGTTGTGTGGAGCGAGCGCGGGGGCTTATCGGGAATTGATCGAGAGTGATGGTTTCTTGGGCTTTCATCGGGAGGCGACGCCGATCGATGTCTTGGAGCGGGCGCGAATCGGATCTCGGCCGGCGAGGAGGACTGGTCGCGGGGGGAGCATTACTGATTTGCGGGCGATTCCGTGGGTATTCGGCTGGACGCAGGCGCGGTATTATTTGCCTGGGTGGTATGGAGTGGGGACGGCATTGGAGCGATATGTTCAGGAAGGGGAAGGGGGATTGGATCGATTGAGAGCAAGTGTGAAGGAGTCATCATTCCTTCGGTATGTGCTGACCAACGTGGAGACTAGTCTGACGAGTGCGAACCTGGAGATCATGAGCTGGTACGGTGGTCTTGTTTCGGACGAGGAAGTACGGGATCGGGTATTTGGGACGATAAAGGAAGAGTGCGAGCGGACGCGATCGGTATTGGAGAGAGTTTTTGAGGGATCGATGCAAGAGCGTCGACCGCGGATGACCTGGACACTGGCGTTGCGGGACGAACCTTTGCGCGTATTGCATCGGGAACAGGTGGAGTTGTTGAGGGAGTGGCGAGGGGAAGGGTCTCCTGATGGGGGGCGGCCTTTTGACCGGTTGTTGGTATCGATCAATGCGGTTGCGAGTGGGTTGCGGACGACGGGTTGAAGGAGCTGTGGTGAGGCGAGAAACTGGCATTTAGTTTATAGTCTCGCGTTGGTTGGCTTGGATTGTGCTGTTAAGGTGCGTCTGACAGGTGACGCAGTCCGCTTCAAAACCCCAAGATTCTCCCGCTCGCGGGGGAACGTTGTTTGATTCTTACGATTCGGGCGAATTTTTTGATGAGATGTTTCCGTCGGGCGGTGAGGCGGCGTCCGAGCATTACCGGGCGATACATGAGCGGTTTCAACGGCTTTCGAATTCGGATATTGAGGAGAAACAGAAGACGATTGACTCGTCGTTTCTCCAGCAAGGGATAACGTTCACGGTTTACGGTGATGAGGAGGGAACGGAGCGGATATTTCCCTTTGATTTGATTCCGAGAGTGATTCCCGGGGATGAGTGGAGTTTGATCGAGCGAGGTCTCACGCAGCGCATTATCGCGCTCAACCTGTTCCTTTCCGACGTATACGGAGATCAGAGGATTATCAAGGATGGGGTGATTCCTGATTGGGTTGTGTTAGAGGCGGCGCATTATCGACCGGAGTTGCGGGGGATTTCTGTTCCGAGAGATATTTATATTCATGTGTGTGGGTCGGATTTAATTCGCGACCGGGAGGGGAGGTATATTGTCTTGGAGGACAACGGACGATGTCCTTCCGGGGTTTCGTATGTCTTGGAGAACCGGGCGGCGATGAAGCGTGCGTTTCCGAAGCTTTACCAGGATATGGGGGTGCGACCGGTGGATGATTACCCGGCCTTATTGTTGAAGACCTTGCAGTATTTATCACCGAGACAGGATCGGACGCCGGTGTGTGTATTGTTGACGCCGGGGGTGTATAACAGCGCCTATTTTGAGCACACATTCTTGGCGAGGGAAATGGGGATCGAGATTGTTGAGGGGAGAGATTTGATTGCTTTGGATGGGTATGTCTATATGCGGACCACGAAGGGCCTGGTGCAGGTAGATGTCATTTATCGGCGGATTGATGATGATTTTATCGATCCGGTTGTTTTTCGTGATGATTCGATGCTGGGGGTTCCGGGGATTGTGGATGCGTATCTCCGCGGAAACGTGGCGTTGGCCAACTCTCTGGGAACGGGGGTGGCGGATGACAAGGTCACCTACAAGTATGTGCCCGATATGATTCGGTATTACCTGGACCAGGACGCGATTCTGGAGAATGTGCCCACCTATCTTGCCTCGGACGAGGGGGATCAGGCATACATGCTTGAGAACCTGGAGAGTTTGGTGGTAAAGGCTGCCAACGAGTCCGGGGGATACGGGATGTTGATGGGGCCGAGCTCGACGCGGGCGGAGCGAGAAGAGTTTTCGAGGCGGATTCGGAAGAATCCCCGGAACTACATCGCCCAGCCGGTGGTGCAATTGTCCCGGCACCCGACGGTATGTGGTGATGTGATTGAGGGGCGACACATCGACTTGCGGCCTTTTGTTTTGTATGGGCAGGAGATTGAGATCATCCCTGGGGGGTTGACGCGTGTTGCCTTAACGAAGGATTCGCTGGTCGTCAATTCATCGCAGGGCGGGGGGAGCAAGGATACCTGGGTGTTGTACGACCAGCAGTAGAATCATGCTTTCACGGGACGCAAACAGTCTATTGTGGATGGCTCGATATATCGAGCGGGCGGAAAATTTGGCCCGCCTTGTCGAGGTGAACCGGATATTTTTCCTGGACTCGCGAAAAGGCGAGGGGAGTGGGGAAGACGAAATGTGGCGGCCGGTGATGCAGTTACCGGCGATGGCTGATGCCTATGCGAAGGCTACCGAGGCCCAAGGGGGCGTGGCTCCGGATTTGGGATATTTTGTGACGATGGATTCTTCTAACGCCTACTCGATTCGGGCGTGCATTGCGCAGGCGCGGGAGAATGCGAGAATGGTTCGCGATCAGATATCCGAGGAGATGTGGTTGGAGTTGAATACCATTCACTTGTTTTTGAAGTCGGATGATGCGGAGATGATATGGGGGAGATCGCCGGAGGCGTATTTGCGCCGGTTGCTGGAGTTTTCTTTGCTATTTCAAGGATTGACGGACGCGACGGTGCCGCACAATGAGGGGTGGCGTTTTGTTCAGTTGGGTAAATTTCTTGAGCGGGCCGACAAGACGAGTCGCATTTTGGACAGCATTGGATTCATGCGCGACGAAGGCCGGGGGAAGTGCCTGGCGGTGTTGCGATGTTGCAGTGCGGTGTCTGCATTTCGGGATGAATTTGGAAGTTCGGTCACGCTCGACAACGTGACGGCCTTCTTGCTGTTTTCCCAGGCCTTTCCCAGATCGATTCGGTTTTGCTTGCGGAAGCTTGACGAGGTTTTGCATGATATATCCGGTGTGGGGCGCGGGGAGTATTCCAACGAAGCGGAGCGGTTGACGGGCGGCGCGCTTGCAAACTTAAATTTTTCCGGAATAGCCGATGTGAAGAGGAGAGGGTTAAACGAATACGTTGACGACATTCAAGTGCAGCTAAACGATATCGGTCAGGAGATATTTGAGTCCTATGTGTTGTTGCCCTCGGCGATTCGGAGTTTGTCGATTGGTCCGGTATCGGTCCCATTGCAGTTTCAAATGCAGCAACAGCAGCAGCAGCAGTGATGCCGGCGATTGTTCTTGCCGGGTCCTCTTTGATTCACTGATCAGCCATGAAACTCCGCGTACATCATCGCACCGAGTATACCTATGAGAGTCCCGTTACTCAGAGTGTCAATGAGTTGAGGTTGCGACCGCTCAATACGAGGGCGCAGCTTTGTCTTAGTTCTTTTATTTCGGTATTACCGCCGACGCGATTACTGCACTATCACGATCTTTTTCGAAATACGGTGCATCGTTTTGAGATTCCCGAGGCCCACAATCGGCTTGTGGTGGAGAGCCGGTGCCTTGTTGAGAGGCATACCGAGGTGGATTTTGACAATTTACCGTATGGGAGTTTGCACGAAGATCTTCCCTATTGCCGGCAACTGACGGAGTGCCATGAGTTTTTGCAAGGAAGCTTTTTTGTCGAACTGTCTCCGGAGATGTGGCGTCAGGCGATTGACGTGAGAGATCATTCCAAGGACGTGTTTCAAACCAGTTACGCGATCATGCGGTATATCTTTGACGAATACCAATATGACTCTGCGGCGACGAATGTTTCCACCCATGCGAACGAAGTTTTTGTGAATCGTAAAGGGGTGTGCCAAGATTTTGCGCACGTCATGCTGGGAATGTGCCGAAGCATTGGGATTCCCGCGCGCTATGTCAGCGGGTATTTTTTGGACACGACGAAGGGGCACCGCATGAGGGGGAGTGATGCGAGTCACGCCTGGGTGGAAGTGTATCTTTCCGCGCAGGACAATTGGGTGGGATTGGATCCGACGAACAACCAGGTGGTGGACGATCGGTATATCAAGCTCGCGACGGGTCGTGACTATCGGGATGCGGCTCCAATTGAAGGAACATACTGGGGAGGCGGGGGCACGCGGTTGAGTGTCCGGGTGACCGTTGATCAACCGGAGGCGGCGTGACGGTTTGGGCCTCCTTGGTGAAAAGGATGCTATCGGCTGGTATGCGGAAGTTTACGGAGAGCAGGGCTAGAGGCCCTCGGCGAGCCAAGGGGCGGCGTTGGCGGCGTCCTCGTGGTCGAAGTATTTAATTTCCGCCTGGGTGAAGGGGCCGCAGAACTTGGCCATCCATTCCTCCCATTTTTTGTCGCCGATCATGGCGATGCGCTCGATGTCGGCGTGGTGCTTGGCGTCGAACTTGATGTCTTCCCACAAGGCGGCCATTTCCCAGCCGTGGAATTGGGTCATATCGAAGAGGATGCGAATTTTGCCGTGCTGTTGGATGAGGCGCTCGGCTTCGGGGACGAAGTGTTCGTAATCTTCCTTGGTCAGTTTATCGCTGATGTGAATTTCAAGGATTTTACCTTCGGCTTTTTCTGAGACTTGTATGGACATGGCGCTTCGCGAGTTAGGAATTAACAATTTGGAATTAACAATTAGTCGTTTGGAGCTGAAGAGGCAAGGAGGGTTTATGCGAGGAGTTGGGGGAGGGGGGCGGTGGAGTCGGCGAAGCGGTCCATTTTGACGCCCATGGCCTGGGCCTGGGTGAGCCAGAGGTTGGCGAGGGGGGTGCCTTCGGGGAGGGTGAAATGTTTACCGCCTTCGGAGAATGTGCCGCGGCCGGAGCCGGCGACAATGATGGGGAGGTCGGTGTATTGGTGGGTGGCGCCGTCGCCGAGGCCGGAGCCGTAGGTGAAGAGAGTGTTATCGAGGAGGGAGGTGCCGTCTGATTCTTCGATGGCGTCCATCTTTTCGACGAGGTAGGCGAATTGCTCCATGTGGAATCGGTCTACCCTTAGAAGGTCATCGAGGAACTTCTGCTGGTTATGGGACATCTTGTGATGGCTGCGCGGGCCGTCGTCGAAGAGCGACTCGTAGGTGAAAGGCGTGTCCCAGCGCTCGGGTCCGACCATGAAGGTGGTGACATTGGTGAGGTTGCTTTGGAGGGCCACGACCATGAGGTCGCCCATGAGGCGAATGTATTCGCCACGGGGGAGGTGCGCATCAGCGGGTTCATCGAAGCGGACGGTGGCGAGTTCGGACTTCATTTTCTCGAGTTTTTCCATCTGCTCTTCGATGGTGCGGATGGAGTCGAAGTATTCGGCGAACTTTTGTTTGTCGGTATAGCCGAGATCGCGCTTCAGAGAGTGCGCGTCGTCGAGGACGAGGTCAGTGATGTTGCGGAAATCTTGAACTTCTTCTGTGGAGAAGAGGCGGCGGTAGATTTTGCGCGGGTCGCGGAGGGATGGGGCGACGTGGCCAGTGCCGTACCAGGAGATATTATCGAAGTAGATGGACTCTTTGTTGTCCTTGTGGGAGTTGCAGCTGAACTCGAGGGAGCGGAAAGGAGTGGTGTCACCGATTTGGTCAGCGACGATGTGGTCGAGGGTGCGGTCGAGGGGCCAGGCGGATTGTTTGATGCTGAAGGGTTCGGCGGAGCTGAGATAGCAGGAGGCGCACTGGGCGTGGACGTCGGTGCCTTCCTGGAAGGTGCGGTCCATGCCGGTGATGAGATTCACTTTGTCTTTGATGGCGGCGAGTGGTTCCATCGTGGGAGTGAGCTCGATGGGGCGTTCGCCGACAGGGATGGCGGTATCGACATTGATTTCCACGCGATTGCCGCCATTGAATGCGGGCACATCGGCGGCCGCTTCTCCTGGAAAGAAGCCCCGGCGGACGACCCCAATGGGGACGTAGAAATGGGCCATGCGTTGGGCGACGGCTTTGGAAGCGCCTGCTGGGACGGTCGCGGCGATGCTCTCCAGCCAGGGGAGGGAGAGGGCGGCGCCGCCGAGGCCGCGGAGGAAAGAGCGTCGCGAAGTGGTTTTCATGATTAGGATGGCGGGATCAGTTCTCGGCGAGGGTGGCGGGATTGGACTTGGTTAAGAACGGTTTGGAAAGAATGATCTCTTTCAGGAGGGACTGGATACGATAGTCTTTTGCGGCGGTATTGGCAGTTATTTTATCGAGGGCGGGGGCGTCGACCGCGTTGAGTTCCCGGGCGAGTGCGAAGGAGAGGAGATGACCGGCGAGGGCGCGCGTGAAGCGATCTTTTTCAGCGAGAACAGCGTCCTTGAATTCGATGAGGTTGTTGAACTCGTGCTTGCGGAAGAGTTTGCCTTCCATATCGACATCGCGACCGTTTTCGTATTGGTCGCGCCATAGGCCGGTGGGGCCGTAGTTTTCCAGGGCGAAGCCGAGAGGATCGATTTTCTGGTGGCATCCCGCGCAGTCGGCGCGTTCGCGGTGGACGGAGAGGCGTTCGCGGAGGGTGAGATGTTCCTCACCGGCGGGCGGTTTTTCGGAGAGGGCAGGGACGTCGGCGGGAGGGGGTGGCGGCGGGTTATTGAAAATGACCGTGGCGAGCCAGGCGCCGCGGGTGATGGGGTGAGTGCGCTCGGCGCCGGAGGTCATGGTCAAGACGGCCTGATTGGTGATGACCCCGCCTTCGCGGCGATCGGTGATTGCTCTTCGAGTGAAGGGGAGTGCGGTGACAGGAAATCTTTTTGGTGTGTCGACCTCCTCCCCATATGCCCTATGGAGGAGATCGGAGCGGTAGGTGAAGTCGGGGTCGATGAGGTCGAGGATGGAGCGATCTTCGATGAGGACGGTTTCGAAGAGGAGGAGTGGTTCGAGACTTTGGTCCATACTGAGCCGATATTGGGCTTGGGCGCGGCTGTAGAACTCGGGAAACTTTTCGTGATCGGGAACCGCTGAGATGATGCGGTCCAGTTGGAGCCATTGGGCGGGGAAGCTGTCGCAGAATCTCTTTAAGCGACGATCTTCGAGCATGCGATTGATCTGGGCCGTGAGGATGTTGGATTGGGAGAGAGTGCCATCGGCGGCGAGGTCGAGGAGGGTTTGATCGGGGATGCTGCCCCAGAGGAAGAAGGATAATCGCGAGGCAAGGTCGAAGTCGTCGAGGGGTTCCGCGTTGGATCCTTCGCCTGGATGATCGTAGAGATAGAGAAAGCGTGGGGAGGCGATGGCGGCGGCGGCGGCGCTTTTCATGGCATCGGTGAAGGGAGCACCAGATTCGATTTGAGCGACGACATGTTCGGTGTAGCGCTCGACGAGGGTATCGTCCGCGGGGCGGCGGAAGGCGTGAGTGAGGAAGCGGTCGAGGCGTTTTTTAAGTTCTGGTTTGAGGGGAGCACTATTTCCGGGTGCTGCGAAAAAGTCGTTCCAGATGGCGACGTTGTTTGGGATGAAATCCGGGCTATCGACGATGCTTTTGGACAATTTGAGGAACGATTCGAGGAGAATGGGAGAAAGGGAGAGGTGATCGCCGCGGTTATCGAAGCCGTGTTCGGCGCGGAGGTCCTGGGGAAATGCGGTGACGCCGGCCAGCCGGGGTTCGATCATTTGTGATTTTCCGAGGGGGCGGGAACCGACCGTGACTTCGTCGGGCATTTTTCCGGAGGCAGGCTGGAAGTAGTCTTTGTGTTCGCGCATCATGCGCTCGGGCAGCGGGAAGACGACGCGGTTGAGTTGGAAGAGGTCGGTGACGGCGTTGTTGTATTGGAAGCGATTCATCCGCCGGATGGGAGCCTGGGCGAAAGCTTTGTTCTCGGCGACGGAGGAGTGAAGGACCGTTTTGAGAGCGGTGAGAAATTCGGCGCGAGTTTCGGGAGTGGGTTGAGGTTCGTCTTCGGGCGGCATCTCCTCGAACTCGATGACGTCGAGGATGGTTGCGGCGAGGTCGGGGTCTTCGAGGAATTGTTCTTGAGACTTGATATCGAGAAGGTTGACCTTGCCTTTGACTTTGCCGTCTTTGCCGTGGCACTGGACGCAATGTTCCTGGAAGACGGGTTGGAGGGTTTCGGTGAAGGCGTCTGCGGTGGCGGCATCTGCCGGCGGGGACGCGATCGCAAGTGTGCCGAGCGCGAGGGCGACCGTAGCGGCCCGGGCGGGAGGTTTGAGCGTCTCGAGTTTTCTTGGGCGAAAAATCAACGGATTGGAAGCGGGTTTAGTGGGGCTTCGGCGAGTGGGTCACTAAGGGATACGAAGCGAGGGGGGGTCTCCTTTCAACATAGGGGTGGAAATGCTCTTGAGACAGGTTTGTTTGAAAGGGGGAGGCGAAGGGCGTAGGGTCCCACTCTTTGTAGGAATATGGATATTACGAACAAGACCACGAAGCCGATCAGCGTGCCTTTGCCGGGGGGGAAGAAGCTATTTTTGGGGCCGGGGAAGACGGGGCAGGTTTCGGCAAAGGCATTAGAGCGCCCGGCGGTGGTGAAGTTGATTGAGGCGGGGGAATTGGAGGTATCGGAAGGGGGTAATTCGCAGCCGGGGAGTGCCGGGGGCGGCAAAGTGTCGGCTCCGGGTGGCGGGGTGCGGCAGAAGGGGACGGGTGCGATGCGTCAGTCGGGGGATCGTTGAGGGAAGCGTGATTTTTTGAGAAGGATTGCCGCGATGAGGGAGGCGGCGGCGCCGAGGAGGATGGGAAGTTTGGCGTTGAAGCCGGTAAGGATACCGCCGGTGAAGCAGAGGAGGGCGGAGCCGAAGACGCGGACGGAGTGGGCGACGCCGAGGAGATGGCCTTGCGCATCTGGGGGAGCGGACTCGGAGATGAGGGCCGACATGTTCGTGGTGGCCAGTGCCATGGTGGCGCCGACGAGGGGGAGGATGAGGTAGAGCCAGGACCAGTTGCCGGGGAGGACGAGGGAGATGAGGAGGAGGCCGAGCATCATTGCGCTGAAGGCGGTGGCGCGTCGGGGGGAGAGGCGTTTGCCGACGGGTTTCACGAGGAGCCACTGAGTGAGGACCATGGCGATGCTGGTGAAGGACATGAACCAGCCGACGCGGGCGGAGGTGAAGTGCCAAGTTTGGACGAAGTAGACGGGATTGAATTGAAAGACGAAATCGATGCCGATGTAGATGATGAAATTGATGAGGAGAAGCATACGGAGGGTGGGCCAAGGGATGTCCTTTGTGATGCCTCGGAGGGGGTTGAAAGAGACGGGGGATTCTGGGGACGGTTTGTTTGTAGTGGAGGCCGGGAAGCGCCAGACGATTAAGACGACGCAAAGTGCGGAAATGGCGGCTGCGGCGTAGAAGGGAAGGGTGTAGGAGGCCCAGGGGTATTTTGAGACATCGCCGAGGTGGCCGCCGATTGCGGGAGCGAAGACGTAGGCGAGGCTGCTGGCCATGTAGATGAGGCCGAAGCGGTGGGTTTTTTCGGGACCGTGGTGGCGGTGGGCGATCTCGGATTGAGTGAGCACGAGGAGGACGCCGGCGAAGCCGATGAGGAACTGGCCCGTGATGAGGATCCAGACGTTGTGTTGAACGATGGCGAGGACATTGATGAGATTCCCGGCGGTGGTGAGGGCCATGGCGAGGGCGAGGAGGGGTTTTCTGCCGAAGCGATCGGAGAGGCGGCCGAGGATGGGAGAGCCGACGAACTCGCCGAGGCGGGCGGCGGAGAGAACGGTGCCGAGGAAGAAGGCTTTTGTGGCGGTGGAAGCAGATGCTGCGAGGAGGCCGCCGCCGTGGTCGGGGTGGAGGAAGAGGGGTGAGAAGATGGGGGCGACGAGAGCCCCGGCAAAGAAACCGAGGAAGACGAGCGTGAAGATCAGCGGCATCTGTTAGAGCGAATTTGTTTACTCTTCGTCGCGGAGGGATTGGAACTCGGTGAAACCTTCCCAAGCGATTCGTTGCAGGTCGGCGCGGTCTTTCTCGTTGAACGTGCGGGTGATGGGATTTCCGTCGCGATCTTTGTCTTTGTTTTCGGGATCGTTGTTGAGGAAGCGGATATCGGTGACGGAATCCACGGGGATGCCTTGAGGGCTTTGGTTGAAGAGAGCGGCGTAGAGAGTGGAGGCGGTGAGGTAAGCCATGGTGTGGTTTAGGTGGGCATCGTTGATGAAGCGAAGGGTGAGGTCGGGGCGCTCCGTTTGGCAGTGGAGGGCGACGAGGGACATGGGGGCGGCCTGGGCGTTGATTTGATTGGCGAGCGCGGCGATGGCGTTGGCTTTTTCGTGAACCGGGGCGGGGTCGGGCGGTGCGGCGAGGGCTTCGAGGTTTTGGGTGGTGGGCGTGGTTTCGTAGAGAATGACGCGGGCGCCCTGGGCTTGGGCGAGCTCGGCGAACTTGGGGGCGAACTGGGCGTAGCTGGTAGGATTGCCTTCGAGATCGTCGCGGTAGGATTGAAGAACGACGACGTCCCAGTTGGTGCGTTGGGATTCGAGGTCGGCGAGGAGCTCCTCGTGGCGGGCGAGAGCCCTTGCTGCGTGGGAGTCTTCGGGATTGTTTGCGATCGTCTCTTTGAGGGACGCAATGGTGGCTTCTTCATCGGCCTTGGTGAGATTTGCGATGCCGACGAAGTTCTGAGTGCCGAGGCGCCAGTGATCTGCGAGCGTTCGGCCGCCGTAGATGACGGTGGTGGGGTTGAAGGTGAGGCCGGGATTGCCGGCTTCGGCCATTTCTTTGACAAGTTCGGAAAGGTTGTGGCGACCGGTGTAGCTGTTGCCGATGAAGAGGACGTTCAGGGTTTCAGTTTCTGAATCGGCAGCGGCGGGTGCGGCGGCTGAAAGAAGCGCGGCCAGAGGGATGGCTAAGAGCGATTTGATTGGTGTCATGATCATGAGTGAGTGGGGTTAGTTTTCGACAAGGAGCGGGAGTTGCTGAATGGCGTTGCCGCCGGACTTTTGGAAGGGGCGTGGGAGTGGTTGGGCGATGTCGTTTTCATCTATGGTACGGACGCGGATTTCGTATTCGCCCTTTGGAACATCGGTCAGGAGGGCGGCGAAGTGGGCGATGGTGTTGCGGAGCGGCCAAGCGACGGCGTGCCCATCCTGATCGAACTGATTCTTAGTGGAAGCCAGCGAGTTGTTGTCGAGGATTTGGTCCCAGTTCTCGGTGGGGGGTGGAAGAATTTCCGCGTCGATCCATGGGGCGGTTTGGAAGTATTTGTCTTCAGCCGGCCAAGCGTCCTTTTTTGGTTTGAGCCAATATTGCACTTTCTTTAGACCGGCGGCACCGCATTGGGCGATCCCGGTTAGTGGGATAGCATTGCCGTTGGGGACATTCTCGCTCCAATTGAGGATGCGGGCGTATGTTTTCATGCGGCTATCGACGTCGTTGCCTTTGTCCGCATAGGTATCGTTGTTGAGGTGGGAGGTGGTGAGTTGGATCTGGCGGAGCCATTTTACGGACTTAAAACCGTAGGCATCGGGAACAATCATGCGGACGGGGGCACCGCGATCGGGGGACAGCCAATTGCCGTTGAGTTTGTAGCAGACGATTACGGGTTGGCCGCCGGGCGGGTCTTCGAAGACGCGGTTGATGGAGAGGGAAGAACGGAAGAACCATTTTGGATCATCGTGGTGGAATCCGTGGTAATGGACGCGGCGGACTTTTGGGTCGGGTTCGACTTTCCAGATGAGTTCGCGGAGAGGGACGCCTTCCCAAAGCCCCATGCCGAGAGGGTCGGCGATGTTGTTACAGGTCATGACTTTGAGGTAGCGGACGGCGGTGGTTTGTCCCATCTGGATGAGATTGTCGAAGGAGAGCGCGGTGCCAGCCGACTTGGTCATGGGGTGCCGAAGGCGGGCCTCGCTGTCGGGATCAGCGATGATTTCGAGTTGCCAAGTGTCCCGGGTGATGCCGGCGGCGGCGCGGTCGGCTTCCGACATTTCGGAGGCTTTGGGTTTGAGACGGCCGACGTATCGGAAGTCTTCGTCCGGGGTGAGGTAGATGAGTTCTTCGATGGCCTCTAGGAGAGCAGGGTGGTCGAGATCGCCGGCAGCCCAAAGGCGATCGGCAAGGGCGAGGCCGACGGCGCTTCCTGCGGTGAGACGGAGGAAGTATCGGCGGGTCGTCACCATGTGGTCATGGGCGATCGCCTCGGGAGTCTTCATTTGGTGATCTTGGGGGGCGAGCGGCGGTTTGGCAAACCGGTAAGGAGAGGCCTTATTCGACCGGAAAGTCGAAGTAGGTATCCGGGAAGGGCTCGTCGGCGAGGGTAAAGTGCCACCATTCTTTGGGGTAAGGCGTGAAACCGTGTTTGATCATGAGGATGTGGAGGAGCATGCGGTTGGCCCGCTGGTCGGGTTTGAGGCGTGCGTAAGTAGGCCACGACTCGGGGCTGAAGAAATCGAAACGGGTGCCCATATCGAGTTCCTGTTTCTCGCCGGTGAGGGAAATGATCGTTACATCGACGGTGCTGCCTCGGGAGTGGGAGGAGCGATCGGCGATGTAGTCTTCTTTGAAGAGGTTTTTCTTTTCGACGGTGGGATAGAAATCGGGCTTGGTTTTCTTGTCGTCGAGGTCTTTGGCCCAGCGGATGAAATGATTGACGGCTTGTTGGGGGCGGTAGGCGTCGAAGACTTTGAGACCGAGGCCAAAAGGTTTGAGCTCAGCCTGAACTTTGGCGAGTGCTTCGGCGGCCTGCTTGGTGAGGATGGCGCGAGGTTTCAGGTATCCATCGACGGGGGCGCCGACGAAGTTGTGGGCGCCGGCGTATCGGATATCGAGTTCGATGGAGGGGATGGCGTCTTTCAGGTAGACGAAGTTGTCGGGGAGCGATGGGGCTGAATCTTGGGCTGAGGCAATTTCACGCGGAGATGCGGAGATGCAGAGAAGGAGCAAGAGAGTGAGACGGATACCGGAACGGGAAAGGATCACTTCGGTTTTTTCTTCGATTTTCTTACGGGAACTTCGAACTCGGGGATGGGATCGGAAGTGAGGTATGGGTCTTTGTGGGGGAGGAGCTCGTCGTTTTGGGCGGTGGTCCAGGCGGCGAGGGCGCTGCGGAGTTCTTCGAATTTTTCGGCGTATTCGGGGTTATCGGCGAGATTATTGAGTTCGAGTGGGTCTTTTTCGAGGTCGAAAAATTCAAATTCCGGGCGGGTGTAGTAGGCGCGGACGATGGCGGCGGCGGCTTTGTCGTTTTTGGCGGCTTCGTCCCAGGAATCCCAGTAGGCTCCGGCGCCGTCCTTTCGGTGGCGATCGGAGTGGTTGGTGTGGTAGGCATCGGGTCGGAGGTTGTGGATGTACTTGTACTTTCCGACTCGGACGCTACGGATGGGGAAGATATTCATGACCGTGTCGCCGGTGTGGGTGGTGAAGATTTTCTCGCGGTGGGTATCGGTTTCGCCCAGGAGGACGGATTTGAAGGATTGACCGTCGATGTCGGCGGGGACTTCGCCGCCGGCGGCATCGATCAGGGTGGGGAGGAGGTCGACCCAGGAAACGAAGGCGTCAGAGCGGGTGCCGGGTTCAATGTGACCGGGCCAGACGACGACGAGGGGGACGCGGGTACCGTAGTCATAGAGGTTCCATTTGCCGCGGGGCCATTGGCCGCCGTGATCGCTGGTGAACAGGAAGACGAAGTTATCGCCGAACTTTTCTTTGGCGAAATCGTAGATGCGGCCCATCTCGGCATCCATGTTCGTGATATCGGTGAGGTATCGAGCCCAGTGCTCACGGGTTTCCGGGGTATCGATGAGGAACGGTGGGAGCGTCACGTGATCGGGGTCGTAAGTAGCCTCTTCGATCCATGAGACATGGGGGCGGCGGTCGCCGACGAAGAGGGCAACGGGACCGTCGTGATCGAGATTGTTGATGTGCGGGATCGCGTGCTCGTGCATGGTTTCCGGCTCGCGGTGATGGAAGTCGGCGCCATCGAACTGGCGGGCCCCGTGGGCGACCTTTCCGAAAGTGGCGACGTGGTAACCCATGTCCTTGAGGATGGGGACGAGGAACTTGGTTCCCTCTTTAACCTGTGAGTGGTTGGGGTGAGCGCCGTGGCGTGCGGGCATGAGGCCGGTGAGGAAGGAGAAGCGATTGGGGCAGCAGGAGGGGGAAGCGACGTATGCGTTGTTGAAGGTCATGCCATCGGCGGCGAGACGATCCATGGTGGGGGTGCGGGCATCAGGCGAGCCGTGAAGCGAGGTGTCGAGGCGACCGAGGTCATCGGAGAGGAAAACGACCAAGTTGGGTGCGGCCGCGGCAACGAGAGAGGCGGTGGCGAGGAGGAAGAGAAGGGCTAGGCGGTGCATGGCGGAAGGAGGATACGATCACCCTTACGGGGCGTCTTGGAGGGCTTGGGTCTATTTTGGTAGCGATTCGACACACTACCATCTAATTCCGGCCGAAGGAATCGCTGAGGACAACGAGGCGAATCAGGTCGTGGAGGCCGCCATTGTTTTTCTCGAGGTCGGCGAGGATGGAGTCGATGGTTTCCCGGTCACCGTATTCGAGTTCGCGCCCCAGAGCGTAGGTGAGAAGTTTTTCCGTGAGGCAGTGAGTGAATTCTTCGCCGCGACCCGCGATGATTTGCTGAAATTCGGAAACGGTTTCGAAAGTGTCACCGTTGGGGAGGGTTCCGGAACTGTCGATAGGAAGCCTGCCGGGGTACTGGTCGCGCCACCCGCCGATAGCGTCGTAGTTTTCGAGGGCGAAGCCCATGGGGTCGATTTTGCGATGGCATTCGGCGCAACTTGCAACGTCGCGGTGAAGTTCGAGCTGTTCGCGAATGGATTTGGCGGCGCTGATATCGGATTCGATCTCAGCCACGTCGGGCGGTGGTGGTGGCGGGGTATAGCCGAGGATTTTTTCCAGGACGTAAATGCCGCGGACGATGGGTGATGTGTCGACTCCGTTGGCCGATGCGGTGAGAAAGAGGCCCTGGCTCGTGAGGCCGCGACGACCGGAATCGGCGAGGGAGACTTTGCGCATGTGGTTTCCTTCGAGGCCCTCGATGCCGTAGTGCATGCCGAGTTCGCGGTTGAGGAAGGAGTAGTCAGCGGTGAGGAGTTCGGAGGGAGGGAGGTTCTTGTCGAGGAGGTGACGGAAGAAGGATTCGGTCTCTGCGCGCATGGCGGTGTCGAGATTGTCGCGGTAGTAGACTCGGAAGTCACGGGAGATGGGCATTTCACCGATGCTGTCGAGATTGAGCCAGAGGCGGACGAAGTTGGAGACGAAGCGGTTGGACCTCGGATCGGTGAGCATGCGGGTGGTTTGCGCGCGCAGGGTCGCGGGGTCGCGGAGCATCCCTTCGGCGGCGAGTTGGATGAGCTCGGTATCGGGCATGGAGCTCCAGAGAAAGTAGGAGAGGCGGGACGCCAGCGCGTAGTCGTTCAGAGGGCCTTCGCCCTCGGCGAGGTAGATGAAGCCTGGGGAGCAGAGAATGGTCTGGAAACCGAGCTGGAGGGCGGGGAGCGGTTTCATCCCGTCATCGAGCTTTGCGTTGACCAATGCGAGGATGGGATCGAGTTCGCCTTCTTTGAGGGGGCGGCGGGAGGCGCTTTCGGCAAAGGATTCGAGACGCTCACGGATGGCGGCGCGGTTTAGGTCCTGGGGTTGGAGTTTGCCATAGAGTTTTTCGTGACCGGCCGGGGGCCATGTTTCGAGGTGGGGGCCTTCGACCTGGATTTCCCAGATTCGGAGCTTGGGGCCGCGGTAGACTTTGAGAAGGCCGTGGGATTTTGCCGTGCCGCCTTTCATGTTCTCGAAGGGTGCAACCTCAGGATGCTCAGCGGCCTTACTCGAGATGACGCGCACGAGGCGTTTCGTCGCGGTGGTGCCGTTGCGGAAGCGGAGCTCGGGTTCGAAGCCCTTTTCGAGGTAGATGTTCCATTCGAGCCATTGCGGGTCTTCACTGGTGAGTTCTTCGAGGGCGAGGGTGCGGTGTTCGGAAACGGAGCCTTCACTTTGGACGCTGCCTTCGCGATTGACGGCGGCGAGTTCGAGAACCAGGGGATCGCCATTGCGGAAGTCGTCGAGGGCATTGCCGTAGGGGTGGTCGCGGTCGACGGCGGCGGCCTTGACGCGGACGGTGTAAGTGCCGCTGTGAGGGACCCCTTTCATCGCGAGCGGCTCGAAACCAATATGGCCTCCGCGGTAATGGCGCCCGTACATGTCGGTATAGGGGGTGTCGGGAATGAAGCGAAAGCGATCGACCTGGAAGAGCTTGGGGAGGTGAGATTTTTCTTTCCCCTTGAAGTAGAAGGGGGAGGCCTGTCGGTACTGTTTTGATTCCGGCTTCTCTCCGAACTGTGTGGCGCGCTTGATGGCGTCTTCGGCGGCGAGGAGGTAGTGATCGAGCAGCATGCCGGAAGTGACGAGTTCGGCGCCATTGTTGTCGAAGCCGTCGACGACGACTTCGGCGGGGAAGAACTCGGAAGGGTTCCAGTTGGAGGTCTCCAGCGAGAGAAGGTCACCGATAGTATGCCGGTATTCCCAGTTATTGATGCGCCGCAGGACGGAATGTCCGCCGGTGTCGGCGATCCTAGCGGCTTCGCCGGCGAGAAAGTTGGTAGTGCTCGCAATCATGGCGGCGCGCTCCGCGTCGGAAGGCTGCGGTTCGTCGTCGGGCGGCATTTCTTCGAGATTGAGAAGGTCGACGATTTCCTGCCAGCGCTCGAGGTCGTCGGATGAGGTAATCTTGGAGGAGAGGTCGTCGAAGCGGCGGTCGGCTTTTTGTTTGTCGGGCCCGTGGCAGGAGATGCAGTACTCAGCCAGGAACTCCTCGCGGCCGAGTTCGGCCGTAGCGGGTACGGCGGCGACAAGCGTGATCAGGGTAATGCAGAGTAGTTTCATGCCAGCTCCATGGGGGTGAAGGTTCCGGTGCTTTTGCCGAAGGTATCGGTTTCGAGGCCGAACCATTGGAGGGTGGAGAGCCAGAGGTTGGAGAGGGGGACTTGCTTGTGGCCTTCTTCGGGACACACGAGATGGCCGCGGTGGCGGATGCCGCCTCCCGCGAGGAGGACGGGGAGATTTTTGTTACTGTGTGTGTGGGCGTTGCCCATGCCGCTTCCGAAGACGACGAGCGTGTCGTCGAAGACCTGGGCTTCCTTCAACTGGTCGAGGAGGAAGTTGAATTGTTTCATAAAGTAGGCTTCGACAACTTGAAGCTGCTGAAGGCGGCTGCTCTCCTTTCCGTGGTGGGAAAGGCCGTGGTAGCTCCCGACTTCGAGTTCGGAGGTCTGGAACCCCATGGGGATTTCGAAGGACGCCACACGGGTGGAATCGGTCTGCAGTGCGAGGGTGAGGAGCTCGAAGAAGAGGGGCATCTCCTCGATGTGCATGCGTTCCTGATCGGTGACTGCATCGATGGGAGATTTCGGTTTGGGACGATCGAGCCATTCCTGTGACATTTGGAGCTGTCGCTCGACTTCGCGGACGGAGGTGAGGTATTGGTCTAGTTTGTCGCGGTCAGCGGCATTGAGTTTCCCACCGAGAGTGGTCGCCGATTCACGAAGGGCATCCAGCACGCTGGAGCGGTGCATAAGGCGGGCGCGCTCGGACTCAAGGGAGGACTTGTCGGCGTCGACGAAGAGGGCTTGGAAAAGGTTAGCTGGATTGTTAACCGGGGGGATGCGGACGCCGGAGCGTGTCCAACAGAGGTTCGTGCCCCCGCCGAGGCCGGCGACGATGGAAGGGTAGCGCGCGGCGCTGCCGACGTGTTCGGCGGCGGCTTGATCGAGCGTCATGTTCTTGGCTCCGAATCCGGCGGCTTCGGATTTTTTGACACCACTGAGGAAGCTATGGACGGCTGAGTGTCCGCCGCCGACTCCGTGATGGAGATTGGAGAAAACGGTGAAATCCTTACGATGCTTTTCGATTCCGCCCAAGGTCAGGCTCATCTCGTAGTCTTCGCCGGCGGTCCTGGGGAAGAAGCCGTCGGGCCAGAAGCCGAGGTGGCTCCCGACGCAGAGGAGGCGCTTGGTCCGAGCCGGTTCGGTGGTGGCCGCGAAGCCGGTGTTGAGGCTGTCGAATGCGGGCAGGGCGAGAGACACGCCGAGGCCGCGGAGGAAGTGGCGGCGGTCGATGGCGGTTTTCGTGGGTGTTCTTTTCATGATTTTGGAAGCTCAATTGTGATCGTGTTCTGAAGCGACAAGGACGCGGATTTGGTCGATGCCATCTTGGATGTCCAAAGAGAGGTGCAGGGTCCGGCGGTCTGGTGCGAGTTCGATTTGGTCGCCCTTATTGATGCCGCGGCGGAAGAGGTTTTCAAAGTTGGTGGAAGGCAATGCGAGGAGCTCGTCGGATGCGTCGAGAAGGTTTTTGCTCAGGAGGAGGCCGACGACGGGTCGGTCGAAGCGAAGGTGTCCTTTGAAGCGGCGTGTTTGTTTACCTGTGTCGTTTGCGCCGGGATTGAATTGGAGGAGGTGGCTATCGACCGTGACGGGAGCCGAGAGGGTGACCTCTTGCTTTGCGAGCCTTGGTTTTTGCTCGTTGTTGAAGATTCCCGGTTCGGTGGTACTGAGGGGAAAGCCGGCGGGGAGGACGATGGATTCGTTTTCGGGAAAAAGAAGGAGGTGATTGTCGTCGACGACCGTCCCTGGATTCTGTCGTTCGCCTGGGGCGGCGATGCGAAGGTCGCCCTCAATCGCGTCGATCCCAAAGGAGTGTTGCCAGGTATTGAGATAGTCGTCGATTTGGTAGGGGATTTTACTGGGTAGTCGGGACTTGTCGGCCACGCGGACGGAGGCGCCCGCGAGGAGGCGTTTGGGAGCGGAGCTGTGTTGTTCGCCACGGAGCTCAACTTCACCCTCGAAGACTGCGATGGACGTGGCCCCGCTTTCCTCGACGTTGACTCCAAAGGAAGTGCCCAGGTCGACGACTTGTTCGGAGGGGGTGTCGAGCGTGAAGCCCTTGATCTTGCCGGGGACTCTAATGGTGGCGCGGCCGCGGGTCATTTTGGCGCCGTTGTCGCCGGTGATGAAGATTTCGGTGGGGCCTTCGACAGCGAGCTTGGCGCCGGATTGGAACTTGATCGCGATACGGCCACTTTCGAAACGAACCGGATCGCCGGGACGAACGTGGTCGCCGACGGTGAATCCGGTGGTGCGGTTGGTGCTCTGGATGGTTGCGGCAATGGGTGTGCCGGCGGGCGGGGTGTGGGTAAGGAAGGGGAGGCCGACGGCGAGAACAATGAAGATGGCTGCGGCGGCGATGAGGGTGCGCTTTGAGGAGGGGAAGGGAAAGATTTTGGAGACGGGCGCGGGGTCCTCGGCGGCGTACCGTTGTTCCATGGCATCCGCGCCGAGGTGATCGGCAAGCGTGGCGTCGAGAGCGAGGGTGCGGGTGGCGTAGGTGCGGGCCGCGGGTTCATCGCGTAGCAAGGTGTTCAGCTCCTCGCGCTCGGTGTTCGAAAAGGACTCGTCGGCGGAGGCGAGGAGGAGTTCTTCCAGGCGATCCGGATTGAAAGGGGAATCACTCATGCGGGTTTCTCCTTTGCGAGTTGGCCTTCGATGCATTCGCCGAGGCGCCGGCGCAAGCGAAGGAGCATGACTTTGACGGCACTGAGGCCGCGATTGGAAGCAGTGGCAATCTCTTTGAGAGACGATCCCTGGGCGTAGTAGGCCGAAAGGAAATTGCGATTTTTCGAGCTGAGTTTTCCGAGGCAGAATTCGAGGGCGTCGCTGCGATGATCTTGGGACGTGACGGAGATTGCGGCTTCGTCGACCATTTGCTCAACGACATCGGAATCGAAGACGTAGCGTCGGCGTTCGCGTTGGCGATCGCGAATCACGCCCAGGACTTCAAATTTGGCGACGCTGATGGCCCAGCGAATAAAATCGGTGTCCGGGTCCCAGTCGGCGGCTTTTTTGAACAGGACAATGCTGGTGCGTTGGAGGGCTTCTTTGGCTTCTTCGCCATGGCCGAGGGCGGCCTGGCAGTAGCCGCGCAGGGCCGTTTGACTCTCGGTGAGTGCGAGAACAAAGGCGTCGCTGGGGTTTGGATGGGAAGCTTCCGGCATTCTTGTCTCCGAGGAAGTACTCCGCCCGGAAGCCAACAGGTTACATTATTTTTTTGGGAATTAGTCCCAAAAACCGGTGGAAGGACGTTGGTTGGGCGATTGGGAGCTGAGGGCAGGGCTGACAATGGGTCTGGAAGCCGTTAGGAGTGGTTTGCGAGGGGGACGGGGGAGATTCTCATTCAGTTTTCAATGTCATACGATTCTGCCAAAGGAAGACGGAGCGACGGCGTTTCGTTGAGAGTTCTTAAGGACGGGTATTGGGATGTCACCGAGATCGTGGATGGGCCTGCTGGGGAACGCCGGGTTCGGAAGCAGAGCAAGGGTGTGGATGCTCCCGGGCTATGGGGAGTCGAAGCCTTGCGTCGAGAGATATGGTATTTAAAGTCGTTGTCGGCGGCGGCGGCATCGCATTTTCCTTCGGTTGTAGCCGATTGGGACGAATACGACTCGGGCGGAAAGGTCGGTTATGAGATTCCCTTTTATGAGCGGCACCGCGATGCGGGGACGCTGGCGGCGGAGGCGCTTTTGGGGCAGGACGAGATCGATTTGTTTCAGCAAAAGCTTTCGGAGGCGGTGGTTCGGGACCTGCATCGGCCGGAACCGGATGCGAGTTCGCTGGTGCGACATGTGCAATCGGCGGTCCACGATGCGTTTTCTCGTCTGCGTGAGGATGATGAAGTGAAACGGCTCATTGAGGCACGTGAAGTTTCCGTCAATGGGGAGACGCTTTTGGGCCCGGCGGCTGCGTTTGAGCGCCTTGAAGAGAAGGGTGCAGCTTTCAGGGCGCTGGATGCCGGAGTGCAAGTTCGCATTCATGGAGACTTCTTTCTGGAGAACATTCTTTGGCGTTCTCGGGGGACGGAATCCTCAGACGACTCACCTCAGCTCATCCTGATTGATCCGGTATCGGTTGCGGGTGTGAGTGTTGGGCCGGCGCTTTTTGATCTTGTGAAGTATCGCTCGTATGCCACGGGAGAGTTGCCGGCCTTACGTTCCGAGTGGCTGGTGGTTGAAGGATTGGAAAGCTTGGACTGTCGGTACGAGATCGATTGGGCGACGCCGCAGCTTAGACCATTCAGGGAATACGATTGGCACGAAAAGTTTGGAGCTGCCTTTGTTGCAGAGCATGGTTCGATTGATCCCGGCCTATATCATCTGCTTGATGGCTATTTCAGCATCGCGATGGCCGTTAACACGTACGGAAGGCAGCGACCGGCTCGGCTTCTGAAGGCCGTTCAGGATTTCAATCGGGCATTGAAATTAACCACGTAGAACGTCCCGCGGCGAGTTGAGCGAGGGGCTTGATCGGCTGGTGCAGAAGTACTGCAACGAGTGTGTGGAGGCAACCGAATCGTGGCAGGCTACTTCTTCCCCTTTTTTTGTCTCGAAGAGGGACCGGTACCTTCGGGGCGGGAGGTGCGGGGCTTGGAAATCTGTACGGCGCCTTCGGGGAGGTCGTCGGGACTGAAGGGCAGGATGCGGCCGGCGGTCAGCGGCTTGAGCTGGAGATCCTTGATCTCGATGCGGTGGGCGTTGCCGCGGTGGAGCTGGATCGCGAGGAGGCCTTCAAGGGTCCGGCCGTCGGTGTGGTGGTCGACGAGCTCGGAAGTGAGTTCGCCGTTGACCTTGTGGATGAGGTGGTTGCCCCGGGCAATGACGGTGAACTCGGTCCATTCCGAGAGATCGGCCTTGGCGGGCTCGTGTTGGTTGAGGAGCCAGCGGCCGCCTTCTGGATCGAGGAGAACGTTGTTGCCGTTGAGTCCGAAGATGCCGCGGCCTTTCTCCTCGTAGGTCATGCCGAGGTGCTCGACTGCCGGATGGACGTCGCATTGGTAGCCGGTGATGGCATATTTGTCGACCTCAGGCTTGGGGCGGGAGCGGTACTGGATGCCGGAGTTGTTGTCGCCGATGATGCGCATGGTGGCACGGAGCTCGAAGTCCTTCACCTTGCCGTCGCGCCAGATGAGGAAAGTGTTGTGTTCGAAGTCCTTCGGGCCGGCGCAGGTGCCGATGACGATGCCGTCTTTAACTTTCCAAAGTCGGGGGTCGCCTTCCCATCCGGCGAGATTCTTGCCGTTGAAGAGAGATTGGAAGCCGTGGCGATCGGCCGGTGGGGTGCCGCCGAGCTTGTCGATGAGGTAGTCGGTGATGGAGTGATGGGAGACCGCCGGAGCGCCGGGGTAGATAAGTTTACAGTCGAGGTCCTTAGCGTGGCAGTGTTCCTGGAGCTTGACGCCGAAGTTGGCGGTGTGGGTGGGGTCCGTTTGTTCTTTGCCGATGGCGGGCGGGCGCGAGTAGAACAGCGCGATATCGGGATCGTCTTTGCTGACGAGGGCGTAGGGTGAGTACTCCGCAATCCAGGGTAGGATGCTGTCTCGCTTTTCGAGGTATTCGGCGAAGCTGTCGATGCCGAAGGCGTGGGCGCCGTACTTGCTGTTAGGGGTCCATTCGACCATCTGTTTCGGATCGAGGGTGGTTTGGGCGCCATTGACCGCGGCGCAGGTGAGGCGGCTCGACTGACGAGCCACGGGGTCCTCGCTCTTCTTGTCGGCAAGGTCATCATGGAAGGCGAGCCAGAGTGAAGAACAGGCTCCGGCAGAGCCGCCGGCGGCCCCGATGCGTTTCTTGTCGATGTTCCATTCCTTGGCCTTGCTGCGTACGAACTGGAGGGCACGGGCGGCGTCGTGAAGGGGGGCTTTGACCGGAGGTGTGGCATCGGCTTCCGCTAGGTTCTTTGGAATAAGGCGGTAATTGATGGCGGCGACAGAAATGCCGGCTTCGAGCAGCGCGTTTGGATCGGCGAAGCGGTCGAGGCGCTCCTTGGAACCGCCGCGCCAGCCACCGCCGTGTATGATGAAGGCGACGGGAGCGGGTTTTTTGGTATCGGCTTGCCAAAAGTCGAGAACGTGGCGTTCGTGGTCCCCGTAGCGCACTTCCGAATGGGTTGGTTCGGGAACCGAGGGAGCGTAATTGGGAGGAGCGACGTTCTTCTGGGCGGAAGAGGCGAACGGAAGGAGGAAGATGGCAAAGGCGAGGAGTTGGCGCATGGGTATATCGACAGGATTCCTGGGGTTAACGTTTTGAACTAGAGCGATCTTCAGAGTTTTCTTAGAATCGGCAGTGATGAATTTGAAAGCGGAGCTGAGGGCGGAGCATTCGAAGGCCCAGACGATGCGAATCGTAGGGTGGATCGGTGGTTCGTCGAAACGATTCGGAGAACTGGCGGCGATCGTAACGGGCGAGGAACCGTTGCTCGCACAGCGGGGTGCGTGGGCAGTGAGCCATTGCGCGGAGTCAAATCCAACGGTCGTGAGAGACTCCTTGCTCGATCTGCTCGAGCACCTGCGCCGGCCGGATCTTCATGATGCGATCAAGCGCAACGTTATGAAGGCCGTGAGTATCGGGGAACTGGATGAGGATTCTGCCGGGCTGGCAGCGGATATTGCCTTCGAGTTGCTTGGGTCGCCGGACGAGGCGGTGGCGACGAAGGTCTACTCGATGAGTGTTCTTCAGCAGGTTTGTGAGATGGAACCGGAGCTGGTGCAGGAGTTGAAAATGCATATCGAGCAGCAGTTGCCGCTGACCAAAAAACCGGCTTTTCATTCGAGAGCGCGGCATGTCTTGCGGGCCCTGGATGAACTCGGAGCGGAGTCGCTCGGCTGAGACTTAAAGCGTCGGGGGAGGGCCGCTGGGTTTGCCGGTGGCTTTCGAAGTGGGATACTTGGGTTGCCACGTGGGGTGCTCCTGGGTGAGCCAGCGGTGAATTTTTTTGGAGAGGGTCGAGGCGATTTCAGGTTCCAACTTGATGAGGTTGTTTGCTTCCGATTGATCGTCGGTGAGGCAGTAGAGTTCCCAGTCGTCTGCTTCGTATTCGTAGTAGAGCTTGTAGCGTTTCCCGTTGACGTCGTCGATGACGGCGGCACTGGGTTGGGCGCGGACGTCCATGTATCCCGGGAAAAAGTAAAAGATCGGTTCGCGTTTGTTCTCCTTCTTGGCGGCGGTCTTCGGATCGGAAAGAATGAAGGCGAAAGATTCTCCGTCGAGGGGATGGGTATCGGGATCGGGTGTCCACTTACCACCCGCTAGTTCGAGGCAGGTGGGGTAGTAGTCGAGGCAATGGATTTTGCGATCGGTGACCGTGCCCGCTGGGATAACACCGGGCCAATGGGCGATCAGGGGGACGCGGATACCGCCTTCGGACAACATACCTTTGTGGCCCTTAAGGGGTGTATTCTCGGCGTGGGTGCCTCCGTTGTCGGAGGTGAAGAGGATGAGGGTATTGTCGGCGATGCTGTCGGAGGTGTCGCCGTCGCCATTGGGATCATCGAGGATTTCGCGCATGCGACGTAGGTTTTCGTCGACGCTGGCGATGAAGCCGGGGTATTGCGCTTTTGATTCGGCGTATTCTTCGGCGGCGGCGAGAAGATCGGGGCGGGCCTTCACCGGGCCGTGAACGGCGTAGGTGTGGAACTGGAGGTAGAAGGGTTTTTCGCCGGCGGTGAGGGTGGCGATGGTTTCTTCGAGGGCATCGCCGACGGCGTCGCTGATGTGTTTTGGGGAGCCCACGAGGGAGTCCGGGAGGTTGTGTTCCTTAATGTAGGTTTGGTCGTAAGGTTTGGCCCAAGGGCCGAAGTGGCCGAGGCCGACGTTCTTGAAGTTCCATTCACCGTCAATTTTGGAAGCGAAGCACGTGGGTTGATGGCCTTGGCTGAAGCCGCCGATGTTGATGTCGAAGCCGACATTTTCGGGCATGGTGGCTTCGCCTTCATGGCCACCGACGTGGTATTTGCCAATGTGGGCTGTGGCATAGCCGTTCTTTTTCAGGGCTTCGGCGATGGTGACGGCCTCGGGAGCGACGTCTTCAGTTTGGGTTTGGGGAATGAACTTGGCTTCTTCTTTGGTGATGCCACCGTTGCGACGTTTGTCAGGGTCTTTTTTGTTATCTTTGCTAAAGCGGCTGAGGCTTTGGACGACGTAGACGTCATTGTGAATGCGGGCGGGGTATTGGCCCGAGAGCATCGCGGCGCGAGTGGGGGCGCAATTGGGTTGGGCGTACGCATGTGTGAAGCTGAGACCTTCGTTGGCGAGTTTCTCGAGTTCGGGGGTGCGATATTGATCGCTGTGTGTGCCCATGGTGACTTGGTCGGCGCTGATGTGGTTCCAGCCGAGGTCGTCGACCATATAGATGATGATATTGGGCTGTTTGGCGGAGGCGAGAGACGCGAGGATGGCGAGGGCAGCGAAGGAGGTCAGAATGGTTTTCATGGCGTAGGGGTGTCGATTTCGGGGAGTCAGTTGAGGTATGGACCCGCCCAATGTTTCGCTATTTTTCGTAGCAAGCAAGGTCTGTGTGTCGTTTTGGATCGCCATCGTTCGCGGAAACGGTTGGCGGTCGTGGAAGCGCTGGTGCCGGGGCTTATTCCTGGTAGTTTCATGGAGCGATGTTTACAAGCTCAATAGGGCCTCTGGCGGGAGTGCTGCTTCGAATGGCAGGCCTTGTTTTTTTGATCTACTTCCTGATCACGGGGCTGGTTTTTTTCGTGCAGCGATCGTTAGTTTATTTTCCATCGCATTTTGATCGGGCTTCGTTGTTGGAGCCATGGTTGGACGGTGCTGAGTTGATAGGGTATTGCCGGGAAGTTGATGATCCGGAGACGATCTGGTTGATGACCCACGGCAATGGCGGGCAGGCGGCGGACCGGGACTATGTTCTACCAAAGATTTCAGACCGGGACTCGCTCTATGTCCTCGAGTATCCGGGATATGGCAAACGGGAGGGCAAGCCTTCCTTAAAATCCATCAACGCTGCGGCGGTGGATGCGTACCGGATTCTGAGGGATGAGAACCCAGGCACCCCAGTGTGTGTCATTGGAGAATCGATCGGAAGTGGTCCGGCGTGTGTGCTTGCCAGCGAAGAGCCTGCGCCCGATCAAGTCGCGTTGGTCGTTCCTTTTGATAAATTGACAAACGTGGCGGCGGACACCTTTCCATTTCTACCTGTGCGTCTCTTGCTTTTGGACAGGTGGGACAACGTCGAAGCTTTGGGGGACTATTCTGGGCCCGTTCAGATTTACGCTGCGGAGGGAGATCGGATTATTCCCGCAAAGCATGCTCGGGCGCTAGCGGATGAGATCGGTGGTGCAGAGTTTATCGAAGTATCCGGCGGCCACAACGAGTGGTCGTATCAGGAGGACATTCGTTTTGAGCACTAGCGAGAGATTTTTCGGGCTCAGACTTCGCAGTTCAAAATGATCTGCCAAGCTCCCGTTTGATGATCGCCTTCGGTTCGAATGACTTCGACGCGTTGCTCGCCTTCTGGCAATGCGATGTCTTTGAAGTCGATGAATTGCTCGCCGGAAACCTGTTCGTGTGTTTCCTCTCCGATTTTGAGGGCGATGGTAGCCTCATTGCCCGTCACGATGTCGGGGTGAAGGATGACTTCGATATTCGCAGACGTGGGCTTGGCGACGTCGACGGTCCAATGGCCTTGTGAATCCTCCTGCCACGTGGTGCCGTGCCAATCCTGGCGGGTGAGAGCGGTTGGGTTCTCATGTTTTGTGCCGACAATGGGAAGGGGTGGGGCGTAGTTGTCCGGTCGTGTCGAAGAGACGTCAGCATACCAGATATCATAGGCCTTTTTGAGACGAGCGAGGACTTCGGGATTCTCTGAGGCGACGTTGTTTTGTTCGGTGGGGTCGTTTTTCAGGTTGTAGAGTTCGAATTGGGGATCGCCTTCGAAATTTTCGTTTCCGAATCCTGAAGCGTGGAGGAGTTTCCAATCGCCCTGGCGGATCATGAAGTGGTGGTAGGGGACCGCGGTGGTGCCGCGGTGGGATTGAATGACGAGTTGGCGTTCGGCGGGCCAATTTGCGTTCTTTTGATCTGTGAGGAGTGAAAGGAAACTGCGACCGTCCGTTTTGTTTGGGCCGGACTTCGTTCCGGTGGCGTCGAGAATGGTGGGCATGACGTCGATGTGGGCGGTAAGGCCATCGTGGCTCGTGCCTGCTTTGACTTTCGCGGGCCAATGCATCCACATGGGGGAGCGAATGCCGCCTTCGTGGACGTTAGTCTTCATCCCGCGAAGGTTTCCGACGTAGCGCATTGAGTTCGGGCCGTTGTCGTTCATGCGAATGATCAGGGTGTTGTCGAGAAGGTCCTTTGATGTGAGGTATTCGAGGAGGCGACCGACGTTCTGATCTTCGTTCGTGATCATGGCGGCGATGCGGGCGAGTTGATCCTGCATCTTCTCCTGCTGGGCCGGATTCTTGGGTCGATATGCCGCGAGGGCGGTGAGGTCTTTTGTCATGTAGTGCTTGCGCAACTCCTCGGGGACATCGTGGTACGGACCGTGGGGGGCATTGGTCGGGAGGTAGATGAAAAAGGGTGTCCCGTTTTCTTCGGATGTTGTTTGCTCGATGAACTCGATGGCGGCATCGAAGTACACATCGGTGCAGAATCCCTTAGTGTTGACCGCGTCGCCTGTCTCGTCGAAGAGGATCGGATTGGTATAGCGTTTTTCATTCTCCAAGGGCTCGGAGGGCTGGGCGAGGCCGCCACCCCGGTGGATCAGGACATCTTCAAAGCCTTGGTCTTGCGGGCGCATGGGGTAGCAATCGCCGAGGTGCCACTTTCCGAAAATGCCCGTGCGGTATCCTGCGCCCTGAAGAGCTTCGGCGAGGGTGAATTCGTCGGCGTCCATCATGGAGCGGCCGAGCCAGGTATCGATGCAGCGGGTGCGTTGGTTGTAGCGGCCGGTCATGAGCGAGGCCCGGGTCGGCGAGCAGACGGGACTGACGTAGAATTTGGTGAGGCTGCCGCTATTGGCGGCCATGGCATCAATGTGGGGCGTTTCGATCAGATCGTTACCCATCACTCCAAAGTCTCCAATGCCCTGATCGTCTGTCATCATTATGATGACGTTGGGACGATCCTCGGCGAAGGCGGGGGAGGTGAGGTGCCCAAATATGGTGATTGTGCCGGCGAGGGCGACGAGGGGGCAGAGGAGTTTCATTTGGCAGTTCATTCTGGAAGTGGTGCGCAACGTTCGCCATTGATGTAGCGTTTCAAGAGGGCACGCATGCTCTCCACTTGCTCGGGGTGATCGGCGTAGAGGTTGATTGACTGTCGAGGGTCGTCTTTGAGGTTGAAGAGCAGGCCGGGGGCATCTTTGCCGAAATCTTCCAGGCCGAAGCGATTCAAATAGCTCTCAGTTTCCTTTTTCGCGGCGCCGGAAGGCGCGTCGATGAGTACCCAATCTCCCTGCCGCAGGGCAAATTTGTTTGCAGACGTGTTTTGGACGGTGGCGGTTCGAAGCGGGCGAGTAAAGTCTTCGCCCTTTAGGACGGGGAGCAGGTCATAGCTGTCGATGGCTTCGTTCTCGGTCAATTCGTAGTCGACGATACCGGCGAACGTGGCTGCGAAGTCGACTTGGCTCACCACTTCATCGGAAACGGCACCGGCCTCGATGTGTGCGGGCCAGCGCACGATGAAGGGGACGCGGTGGCCTCCTTCGTAGATATCGCGTTTGACCCCGCGAAAATCTCCCGAGCTCCATTGATCGAATTCTTCCAGGCGATCGAAAGCCGCGGTTTCCGCGCCGTTGTCAGCGGTGAAAATGACGATAGTGTTGTCGGCGAATCCCTTTTCTTTGAGAACGTCGAGCACCTTTCCCACCTGAGCATCGGTTTCAATCACGAAGTCGCCGTAGTATCCTGCTTTCGATTCTCCGTGGAATTCCTTGTTTGGCACGATTGGGTAGTGCGGAGAATTGAAGGCGAGGTAGGCGAAGAACGGATTGTCCGGTTTTTGATTGGCAATCCATTCGACCGTTTTGTCCGTGATGGTTGGCAGAATGTCGTATGGGTTCCAGCTTTCCGCCATGGGGCCGGGACGAAACGTGCCGCCGCCAGCCAGGGGCTCTGATTTTATCACCGGCTTGGTGGGGATGGTGACGAAGCGGTCATTTTCGATCCAGCAGTAGGGAGGAAAATTGATCGTGCCATCGCCCCAATAGTAGTCGAATCCTTGCTCGAGCGGACCGTTGGGGAAGCGCTTTGTCCAGTCGTAGGAATCTGCTTTGGTAAGGTCTTCCTTCTTCACGCCCGGCTTACGGATGGCATCGAAGTTCCAACCCAAGTGCCACTTTCCAAAGCAGCCGGTTTGATAGCCTTGTTCCTGGAACATTTTGGCGATAGTGAAATCGTCGGGCTCAAAAACCGTGCCGCCGAAGGCGCCGACGATTCCGTGGAAACGTCGCCAGTGATGTTGGCCGGTCAGCATGGCAAAGCGGCTCGGCGTGCAAATTCCTGACGAGCTGTGCCCATCGGTAAAGGTCATGCCCTCGGAAGCCAACCGATCGAGGTTTGGAGTTTGAATTTTAGCCTCTGGATCGCCGTAGGAGACGTCTCCGACTCCCATGTCGTCGGCGTATAGGATAACCACGTTTGGTGGGCTATCGGCGGCTAAAAGCGGGAGCGCGCTCGTCGCGAAAGCCACTGCCAATATTGGTGCGAGTCGGTGCATGATCGTATTTTCAAGTGTTGGTAGTTCGGGCCTGATTGCCGAAGTCTTCGCATTTTCGCAGTGGTCGACAATATTGAAACGATTGTTCCGATGCGGCCTATCAAATCATCTATATCATTCCATTTTTGGAAAGTTTTCTCGATTGTGGCACCGTTGACAGGGAACCCTCTATGCGTCGATCGCTTCTTACAATCGCCCTAATCTCCTCTGGCCTGTGCAGTGTGGCAGCGCCGTCCGGCAGCGATGTTCACGAGGGACAGTATCAAAAGAACCTCACTTACGAGGGGCCTATCACCGGGGATGATATTATTTGCACGTTGTACCTCCCGCCGGGGTACGACAAGGAGGAGGGCCCTTATCCTCTTGCTGTTTTTCTGCATGGAGCGGGTGGCGGCAATGCTTCGGCGGAGGTGCTGAAAAGTTATGAGGCGGCGAGAAAGGCGGGCAAGATTGGCGACTTCATTATTGTTTTTCCCGAGAAGTATGGCGGAACCGTGTGGCGTGACGGCGCGAAGGACAAGCGACCGGAGACCAATGTTCTCAAGGAATTGCTACCGTATTTGGAGGAGGCGTATGCTGTCGCGGACGACAGAAGTCAGCGAACCATTATGGGCTTTTCCATGGGGGCAGCGGGTTCACTTTATTGGGGCGCCAAGCATCTCGACCTCTTTTCGACCGCGGTTGCTCTTGATGCCGGCGGAGGAACGAGTGCGACCGACTCTGGTTCCCGGAATTTTGTGCCCGAGTATTCTGAAAAAACCGAGGCGATTCAAGAGTCGTTGAAGATTCGCTTCGTTCAGGGCGGACTGAACACCAAGTCTTTTCGCGAATACTTGGACGAGATCGAGATTCCGTATGAATACGAACAGTTACCGGGAGACGCCACTGACTATCCCGAAGGCTCGAGTTGTTTAAACAAAAAGGATACGACCCGAAAGTTTCTCCACAATCCTGCCTGCATGACTGAGGGCCCGTGGGGCGAGAACACCTGGGCCTTCATCGAAGAGAATACCCCGTGAGATTACAGTTCCTCAATGCCTTTGCGCTTGGCTTAATTTCCATCGCTGGTGTGACTTCCTCTCGGGCCGCATCCGCGAAGTTCGACTCAATCTTTAGCACCGAAGAGATTCTCGATGAGAGCACCCTGGAGACAAAGGTCCTCCAGGATTGGCACACGGACACGATCTCCGGTAGCACCCGACAGAAGCTCGTTGAAATCAACGTCGCCCAGTGGTGGCCGGGACAAGATTTTCGGATTCCGGTGCGCATGATCGTGCCCCTGGAAGGGAAGGCGAAGGGCTTTCACATCACCGGCGCCAATACGGTGGAATTCCTAAGCAAGGACATCAAGCCCAATGCCTTCGATGCCAGGTTGCTGGCCAACGGCGTTGGCGTCGTCAAGACCGTCGTCAAACCCCTTGAGCAGATCCCGGGAAAGAAGGGCGTGGAAGCGAAGATGAATAGGTTGTTTTTCAAGGACCTCAACCCGCGTTATTCCAACGTTTGGATATGGACCATGACCTTGATGCGGGCCACGACGGCGGCCTATGCCGAGGTCGATCATTTTGAACCCGGCAAAGTGGCCGGGTCGGGCGGTTCCAAGAACGGAATCTCGCCGGCCGCGGCCCTCATCAACGATGAACGCTTCACCGCGACCTGCTCCAAGGTGGCCTTTGCCTGGGCATCTCCGACTCGCCGGCTGGACCGAAGCGCGTTGAAGAAACTGAACGCGGCCAACGAAGCCTTCTTTGAAGCCGTCAGGGCCGGTGACATCACGGTGAGCAAAGAGCGCGCCGCCTGGTACCATTCCATTATGGCAGGGTCGCCGAAAAAGTTCCCAGCGATCGCGATCAATGCCGGGAAGACCTGGGAAGAAATCGATCCCTTTGCTGACCACGTCCTCGCCAGCATCTGCCTGACCGAGCATTGGGATCGCCTGAAGGAACGCGGCGCCGACATGTTCTTCGAGCCGGGAACGCACGACTACGTCGCCTTCGACATTCTCTGGGGCGCACACAACTATCCTCAGCTGCCCACTTACTACCCCGCCAATGGCGGGCACAGTATGCAGCGACATCCCAAAGCGGAAAGGGACAGTCAGAATCTCGAGGCCTTCCTCTGGAATCACTTCTTCGGCGGTGAGCCCCTGCTGATTCCACCGACGGCAAGCCACGAGGTCGACGGAGACGAACTCAAAGTTTCCGTCCGTTTCGAAAACGGACCCCCGGCGGAGAGCGGACGCCTCTGGTGGATGTATGACCGGGCACCCGCAGGCTCGGCCCCCTTCCTCCACGTCCCGATTCCCGAAGACCAGTGGATGGAGATGGATCGCGATGAAGAAACGGGCGCCTGGACCGCCACCATTCCGTTGAAGAAAGGCGCCTCCCACATCGACGTCTTCAGCAACCACGGAAAAGTCGTCAACGGCTACCGGCAGTACCTCTCCAGTCCTTACACCCGGGTCGAGCTTTCCAAATACTGATTGGCCGACGCCAAGTGCCGCGCCGGTCCATTCGCGATATCCTTGCGTGAACAACCGTCGAAGCGATACCGTGGCGACCCACGCGCTCGAGCAATATGCGATTCTCCCTTGTAACCCTGTCAATCCTCATCCTCCTGCAATCCGGTTTCGCAGCTGAGGATTCCGCGACGTCGCCGCCCAACTTCGTCGTCATCATCATCGACGACCTGAACGATTACGTGGGCTGCCTCGGCGGCCATCCGAACGCCTCCACTCCAAACATTGACCGCCTCGCCGAGCGCGGGGTCCTCTTCACCAATGCGCACTGCAATTCTCCCGTGTGCAACCCGTCGCGCACGAGCTTTCTCACCGGCCTTCGTCCCGCGACCACTGGGATCACCTCCAACCGCTTCGGCTGGTTTCGCGAGGTCGACGGATTTGAAGACGTCCTCACCCTTCCCCAGGCCTTCGCGGACGAGGGATTCGCAACCTTCGGTTACGGCAAGACATTTCACCGGAAGAAGACTGCCGATCTCGCCTCGCCCTACGCGCACAGTTTGCGATACCCCGAGTGGCAGCACTGGAGCAGCTTCGATTACGGACCTGTGCTGAATCAGGAAGAACACCTCAGTTATGAAACGGGCGACCGGCTCACAGACTGGGGTATCCCCCCGAAATCCCCGGCCCACCCACGCGCGAGCCACGATTTCACGATCGCCCAACGCTCGATTAATGTTCTCCTCGACGATCACGACAAGCCCTTCTTGGTCGCCTGCGGCTTCTATCGACCACATACCCCGCTTTATGCAGAGGAAAAGTGGTTCGAGCTCCACCCCCGCGACGAGATCGCTCTCCCAGAAACGCGCGACGATGACCGAAACGATCTCGTTTACTTAATGAAACACGGCCATCAACGTACCGACGCCGAGATCGAAGCCCCCGGGCTTTGGACGCATCCGTGGGTCACCGAGAACGACAAGTGGCATGAAATTCTCCAGGCATACCTCGCATCGACCTCGGCAATGGACGCCCAGGTCGGACGTGTGCTCAATGCGCTCGACCGAAGCCCGCACCGCGACAATACCTATATCGTCCTTTTCTCCGATCACGGCTGGCATCTCGGCGAGAAAGAACACTGGGGCAAAGCCGCCATCTGGGAACAGACCACCCGCGTGCCGCTCATCGTCGCCGGGCCGGGCATTTCGGGCGGTGCCGTATGTTCCCGCCCCGTGGAACTCCTCTCTATTTACCCGACACTCATAGACCTCGCCGGGCTCCCACGCCCCCCCCACCTCGAGGGCGTTTCCCTTCGCCCCCTTCTCGAAAATCCGGATGGGCCGTGGGATCATGCCGCCTTAACGACGTTTTGCGATCACCATTCCCTTCGCACGGACTCGCACCGCTATATCCGCTACGCCGACGGTAGCGAGGAACTATACGATCACACAAAGGATCGACATGAATTCGATAACCTCGCGGTCACCGCAGCGGAAGCCCCCGGAACGCGCAAGCTTCTCGAAAAACTCCGAGCAACAATGGACGCGATTGTTGACTCGGACAGTCCATGAGAAGAGCCTCTCAGGTCTATCGACATAAGGACTTTTTTCCTTACCCCAATCCCGGGGTCATCTTTGACACGATGCGCTCACCTATGCGCTACCTTGAATTATGAAGAACTACTTCCTTTTGATTCTCTCCGCGGTCTTCGCAGCCGGCAGCCTAGTCGCTCAGGACAGGCCAAACATCGTCCTCGTCTACATCGATGACTGGTCATGGAATGGCACGCCCGTCGCCATGGATGATTCCATGGACAACTCCTTCATGCCGCTTCTGCAGATGCCGAATCTCGAAAGGCTGGCGAAAGAGGGGATGAAGTTCACCAACGCATACGGGTCGCCGCAGTGCGCTCCTGCCCGGGTCAGCGTGCAGACCGGCCAATCCAGTGCCCGTAGCGGATTCACCCTCGTGTCGGGAAAGGCGGACGATGATTATTACGACACCCGAAGAAAATATCGGAACCTCCCGGTTGTTCCCAACGTGTCCGATCAATCCCTTGATGCGGATGCCGCGACCATTCCGGAAGCGCTCGAACCCCTTGGTTACGTCAGCGCCCACGTCGGCAAATGGCATATGTACAGCGACCCGGGAGCGGAGGGCTACGTCGTTCACGACGGTGACACCGACAACAACCCGGGCACACCCAATGATCCCGAAGTCTATGCCACCGATCCCAAGTTGATGTTCAGCATCACGGAGAAGGCGATCGACTTCATCGAAGACCAGGCGAAGGCCGGCAATCCGTTCTTCTGTCAGATATCGCACTATGCGATGCACGCCGGATCCCAATGCCTGGATGAGACCCGGCAAAAATACCGAATGCTTCCCGAGCTTCAGGCCTATTACAAAACGCTTGGAAAACGGGCAGACAAACTGACGGCCAAAAGCGATCCCGCGACGTGGTTGGGGATGGCGGAGGATATCGACGGCCGCATCGGGGCCGTGCTCGACAAGTTGGATGCCCTGGGAATCGCGGACAACACATACGTGGTGGTGGTTTCGGACAACGGCTACCGGCATTCGGCCCTCCACCTCACGCCCGGCAATACCCAACCGCTACACGGCCACAAGTGGTGGGCCTGGCAGGGCGGCATCCGCGTTCCGATGATCGTCAAGGGGCCAGCCATTGAGCCAAACTCCGTTTTTGAGGCGAATGTCGCCAACTACGATTTCCTGCCCACCTTTGTCGAGTGGTCCGGCGGCGATCCCGGCAGCCTGGAGGACATCGATGGTGTCAGCCTGGCCGGCTACCTGTCCGGTGACGAACCCGACGACAGTTTCCTCAATCGAAATCTGTATTTCCACGTGCCCCACTATCGATCCGAGATACCACATTCGGCCGTGATTTCCGACCAAACCAAGGTCATACACTTCTACGAAGAACCCGACATTCCGATGCTCTTCGACCTTTCTGGGGATCCGGGAGAAGTCAGCAATATCGCCAAAGAGCAACCGGAGACCCGTAAGCGGCTCTTCGGCGAGATGATGCGTTACTTCTCAGAGGTAGGAGCGCGTCTTCCCAAATCGAACCCGGACTATGACCCGGTGGTCTATGAGAAGCTGGAGAACTACGACAAGCTCATGCTCTGGGGCCCGTTTGAAGACAGTCGCCCGCTGGAAGAGGACGAAAAGTAGCCGGCACGAAATCTCCCGAATCGACATGAAGACTCTCATCCACCTCTCGTTCGTCATCCTGGCCACTGCCTGCCTCCACGCCTCTCCCGAAGGCTCCAAGCCCAACATCATCTTTATCCTCACGGACGACCAGGGCTATGGAGACCTCAGCTGCTACGGCTCCGAAGACATCGCCACGCCCAACATCGACCGCCTCGCGACCGAGGGCATGAAGTTCGAGAGCTTTTACGTGCACAACCGCTGTTCTCCGACACGCGCTGCTTTCATGACCGGGAGCCATGCCGGGCGCACCGGTCTGGACAATGTGGTGTATCGCTGGGAGGGCAATGGCATCAGTGACGAAGAGATCACCGTCGCTGAACTGCTCAAAGACTCCGGCTACGCCACCGGTATGATCGGCAAATGGCACCTGGGCTCCTGGGAGCGCTTCAACCCGGTTAACCACGGCTTCGACAGCTTTTACGGATTCTTCTACGAGGACGACGAGACCAAGGGGATTTTCCAGAATCTCGAGATGGTGGAGAAAATCGGCTCGCAGACCGACGGCATTCACTCGCCGAAGCTGCTTCAGGCAGGGATCGATTTTATCAAGGCGCACCAAGATGAGCCGTTCTTCCTCTACTACGCCTCACCGCTGCCGCACACGAAGTGGATTCCGCACCCGGATTTCGTGGGCAGTTCCAAGCAGGGAACCTACGGCGACGTCAGCCAGGAGATCGACTGGCAAGTCGGCGGATTGCTCGACACCCTGGATGAACTCGGCCTCGCCGACAATACCCTCGTCATTTTTGCTTCTGACAATGGGCCTCAGCTCAATGTCGAAGGTCACGGCAGTGCCGGGCGGCTGCGCGACGGCAAGTGGACCAATTTCGAGGGCGGCATCCGCGTGCCTTGCCTGATGCGCTGGCCCGGAAAGATCCCGGCCGGATCCACGAACAACGAGATTACCGGCATCATCGACATGCTGCCGACCTTCTGCGCCCTTTCCGGAGCCGAAGTTCCGGCCGATCGCATCATCGACGGAAAGAACATCCTTCCCTACCTCCTCGGCGAACAGGTGGAATCCCCGATCCACGACCGCTTCGTCGTTCCCGGTTCCGCGATTCGTCTTGGAGATTGGAAGTTGCTCGTCAAAGGCCAAAATCCAGGGGGAAGCGGAACGAAGGGCAAGCAGGGGAGGGAACCTGCCGAGGCCGGCTCCCTCTTCAACCTGAAGGACGACCTCGGCGAAACGACCAACGTCGCCGCGCAGCATCCCGAAGTCGTCCAGCAACTTCAGAAGGAAATGAAGGCCTTCATGGAAGAATACGAAGCGAACGTGCGTCCCATCGGTTGGGTGGAGGGCTACTCCGAGGAACGAGTCATCGAAACGAAGCGGGGCATGCAGGGGGAAAAGGCCGCCAAGAAGGAGGATAAAAAAGAGAAGAGCGCAAAGAAGTCCGAAGCGGTTACAGAAAAACCCGTCCACCTCTTCATCCTCTCAGGACAATCCAACATGGCCGGAATGGATCCGGAGACCGGGTTCATGACCGAGGCGAACAAACTCTTCCAAGACGAGAAAGTCGTCTACATCAAGGTGGCCAAGGGCGGGCAGCCCATCTGCCGCTGGCTGAAGGAGTGGGAAGCGATCGCCGCCGAGGCGGGGCTGGACGAAAATCACCGGAAGAGAATTCACAAGGGTGGAAAGGTCGAGTTCTACCAGCCCATCTTGGATCAGTTCCAGGAGATGTCGAAGAAGCACCCTAAGTTTGCATCGATCACCTTCTGCTGGATGCAGGGCGAGCGCGATGCCAACGGCGGGGCGGATGCCGCCTACAAGCAGTCGCTGAAGCAATTGATCGCCAACCTGCGTCGCGACTTGAAGCGCCCGGACATGAACATCGTCATCGGCCGGATCGGAGATTATGCCCTCGACCGCCCCTCATGCGTGGCGGTGCGGAAAGCCCAGCGCGAGATCGTGGATGAAGATGCGCACGGCGCCTGGGTCGATGTGGATGATCTCAACGACCGGGAGGTCGATGGCAAGATGGTGAGCGCGGTTCATTTCAACCGGCCGGAGGGCTACGTGATACTTGGCGAGCGTTTCGCGCGACAGGGGCATGCGCTGATCAAAGGGGAGGAGCCGGCGGAGAACGGAAGGCCTTAAGGCTTTGGCCGATGGAGGGCGGTCACCCAGTAATTCATTCCTCGCCGCGGCGAGCACCCGTTACTTGGCATTCTTCAAGCCTTCCTCCAGCGGCGACTCCTCGCGCGGGCCGGCAATCCCCAGTGCTTCAATACGGGCGATGCGCTCGTCGAGTTCGGGGTGTGTCCGGAAAAACTTGATCCAGCGTTGCTTGCGCGGGCTGGCGATAAAGAGATGGTCGGCGAGGCGGGCGCGGGATCCGGGGATGCGAGAACCGCTCTCGGTGATCTTGCGGAAGACGCCCACGAGCGCCTCCGGGTAGCGGGTGAACTGGACAGCGGAGGCATCTGCGAAGTGCTCGCGCTGGCGGCAGACCGCGCGTTGGAGAAGGGTTCCGAAGAACAGCCCGATCAATCCCATCACGAGCAAGGGAATGCCGATGGTGAGGAGCACCACGAGGAGGACGCAGCCGCCGATGAAGTCACTATCGCCGTCGCCACTCCCGAGAACCTCGCCCCCGACGGCAGCGACCGCTTCGATCCCGGCCACCAGTGCGAGGAGACGGAGGTTGAGGCGCATGTCGCCATTGAGCAGGTGGCTGAACTCGTGGGCCACGAGAGCCTGAAGCTCGTCGCGGGAGAGCCTCTCGAGGGCACCTGTCGTGACAAGGAGCGCGGCGTCCTTTTCGCCGCGACCCGCGACGAGCGCATTGATCGCCTCGGAGGCGTCCACGAGGTGAACTGCGGGAGCGCGCACCCCGCTTGCGATCGCCATCTCGTCGACCACGTTGATGAGCTGCTTCTCCCCGGTGGTTCCGGGATCTTCCCGATCGAGAAGGCGGGCCCTCAGGAGCTTTGCCACTGCGGCGCCTCCCTTTCTCAGCTGCAGGAAGCGAACGAGCGTCCCGATCCCGATGATGAAGAGCACGGGTAGCCCGGTGTAGAGGAAAACCTTTGGGCTCCAGAGCCATCCGAGTGAGGAGAATCCCTGGGTGGGAAATCCGTTCTCCCAAACCCCTACGAGAAAGGCGACGGGCAGGTAGATCGTTGCGACCATCGTAAGCAGCCCAAGCCCGAAGAGGAAAACCAGTCTCCCGCTTTGCGCGCTCGCGCGTTCCTGCTGTTCCCAGAATGTGTTCATGAAAGGGGGAAGTGTCGCGGCATTCGAAGTGGCTGGCGATTCCAAATTCGACCGCGATTTGCAATCGGGGGTTGCGGTAAAGCTGGTGACACAGTGTCCCGATCGGGAGCCAGATCACCATGCTCAGAAAGCTCTCTCGACGATCGAGAGGTCAAGGGAGTGATGAAGAGCGTCGTGCACCACAACCGGCCAGAGGGATATGGTTGTTCTCGGCCAGCGCTTCGCCCGGCAAGGGTATGCCTTGATCAAAGGCAAAGAGCCGGCGGAAGACGGTAGGCCCTAGGGCTCGGAATGATAGAATTCGGAGCGGACAAGCGTTTCCCACGCATGCGCGTGATCCTCCTCTCGATTCTCTCGTCCGCTGTCGCTTTCGGCGGGCTCGCCTCCGCCCAGGACGAACGCCCCAATATTCTCTTCTGCATGGCCGATGACTGGGGCTGGCCCCACGCCGGCGCCTACGGTGATGAGGCCGTCAAGACTCCGAACTTCGATCGCCTCGCCGAAGAGGGTGCCCTCTTTCGTCATGTCTATGTTTCCAGTCCTTCCTGCACCCCGAGCCGGAACGCGGTCATCACGGGCAAGTACTTCTGGGAACTGGGCCCTGGCGCCAATCTCTGGAGCACCCTGCCTGCCGAGCACGAAAGCTTCATTCACCTGCTCCGCGACAGCGGATACGTGACCGGTCGAAGCAAGAACAAGCAGTGGGGTCCCGGCAAGGTCGACTCCTGGGAAGCCCACCACGGAGATCATCCGGTGACCACCCTCTACCCAAGCATCGGCGAGTTTTTCGAGAAGACCGACGCGGGAGAGAAACCCTTCTTCTACTGGCTGGCCACCAGCGATCCGCACCGCGGCTACAAGAAGGGTTCGGGCAAAGAGGCCGGCATCGACCCGGCGAAGGCGCATCTCTTTGCGCACTACCCAGATGCCGAAGAAGTACGAAACGACGTCGCCGACTACTACTTCGAGGTTCAGCGCTGGGACAGCCTCGTGGGTGATGCGCTGGCGGAATTGGAAAAGCGAGGACTGCTCGACAACACCATCGTCATCATGACGGGCGATCACGGCATGCCCTTTCCTCGCTGCAAGGGCAACCTCTACGACAGCGGTTCCCGGGTGCCTTTCGCGGTTCGCTGGCATGGAGGGGCGAAAGCGGGACGGACCGTGGACGATTTCGTCTCCCTGACGGACGTCGCGCCCACCCTGCTCGAATTGACCGGCACGCCTGTTCCGGAGAACATGACCGGGACCAGTTTCGCCTCACTGCTCCAGGCCGAGGGATCGGGTATCCTCGACGAGGACGGCCGACCCGACATTGTCTTTGGTCGCGAACGGCACGTTCCCGCCCAGGAGGCCCCCAACATGAATGGTTATCCTTCCCGCGCCCTTCGCACCCGGGACTATCTCTACATCCGCAACTATCAGCCGGATCTCTGGCCTGCCGGAACCGGGAGCGAGAACACCAATCGGCCCGGCCAATGGTTCGCCGACTGCGATGGAGGCCCCACCAAGACCTACATCTTCGAGAACCGGGAGAAGGACGAGGCCCACGCCCGGGCGTTTGCGCTGAGCTTTGCCAAACGTCCCGCCGAGGAACTCTACTACCTCCCCGACGATCCCGACCAGATCGAGAACCTTGCCGCCGATCCCGCGAAGGCAGAGATCCTCGAGACACTGGGTGCCCGTCTCGACGAAAGGCTCGAGGTCCTCAATGATCCTCGCGCCACCAATCCCGAGACCACGGTGTTCGACGGCCACCCCTACTTCGGCGGCGGTGGTGGGAAGAAGGGTGGCAAGTAAGTGAACCCCCTCCCTTCGACAAGCTGAGGACAGGCCAACCCAGCCTGTCCTTCGTAGCGCGAAGAACGGAGGGACGGTGGCTCCGGCGACGGGACGAGCACTCCTTCTCCGCCCACGCAGAGGGCGGCAACAGCGCGAGACGCGGTCGCGTTCCGCTACGCCTCTATTCCTTCTTCCCTTTCCCTTTATCCTTGGGCTTCTTCTGTGGATTCACGTCGGCGGCATCCGCGGGGACGGGGGTCTCGTCCGGGGAGACGAGGTCCGCCTTGGGGAGGCGTTTCATAGAGACCTCGCGGATCTCCACTTTCATGGCGGGGCCACGGTGGATTTGGAAGGCGATGACCCCGGAGAGGTCGCGGTCGCTCTCGTGGTGGTCGGTTATCTCCGCGGTCGTGACTCCGTTGATCTGGTGGACGAGGTGGTTCCCCTTGGCGAGGATCGTGTAGGTGTTCCACCCGGAGGGATCGAATTCCGGTTCCATCGGCAGTTCTCCGACGACCTTCGCCTTGCCCTCGGGAGTGACGACGGCCTCCATGCCACGCTTGCAGAGGATGCCGCGGCCCTTCTCGTCGTAAAGCATACCGAGGGCCCAGACCGCCGGGTGGATGTCGCACTGGTAGCCGCTCACGACGTGGTCCCCGAGATCGGGCCGCACCTGGGAGCGATACTGGATGCCCGAGTTGTTGCCCTCGCTGGTGAGCCGCAGCTCCACGACCAGCTCGAAATTCTCGACCGGATCTCCCTCGTAGACGAGGAACTGGTTGTAGGGAAGCGGCTCCTCTTCCGTGGTCGTGCCGACGATGACGCCGTCGACGACTTTCCAGTTATTCGGATCGCCCTTCCAACCGGAGAGGTCCTTTCCGTTGAAAAGGCTTTCCCCGGCTGAGGCTGAGGCGATGAGAGCGAACAACGGGAGAATCCAGAGCAAGAGCAATTTCATCATGCCCTATCCCTAGATCATCCCCCCTCGGGACACGAGCCCCTTTTTCGATAGAGGCGAATGTTCCGATCCGACGGCACCCGGGACGGCTACCCTACAGAAAAGCATTCTCAGAATGAGTGGGCGATGCGAAGACGCCATTTCGGTGGATGGGGTTGGGGAGATCATTGACTTCCTATCAGGTCCATGAAAAGCGGGCGAATTGGACAAAAATCCGGTTCTTTTTTGTGGGGGGCTGGCAGGCGTGGTCTATTCTTAGACCTTTCTTCGGCAAACGGACGGCGCGTCTGGACATAGGAAAAGACTAAAGACCATGAAACGAACCTTAGGCATCTTCCGCCTATTCTCAGTGATCCTTCTGGTATCAACCCCCTTCGCTGGCGCCCAAGAGAAACCGTACAACGTCCTCTTCCTCGCGATCGACGACCTGAATACCTGGCCGCTCTCGGAGCCGCACCGGTACGGTGGGCAGGTGGCGGCTCCGAATATTCGGAAGCTGGCGGATGAAGGGGTAATCTTCATGCGCAACTACTGCGCCTCGCCCAAGTGTTCGCCCTCGCGCACCGCGGTGCTCAGCGGGGTGGCGCCATGGGTTTCCGGGGTCTATCAAAATTCACAAACACCCGATAACTCCGAAGTCCTCCAGAAAGCCATTGAGCTGCGCAGTCACTTTCAGGACAACGGTTACTACGTGGTCTCATCGGGCAAGATTGGACACGGATGGAAAACCGGGTTCAAACCCGACGCGCCCGATAGCGGACGCGGCACTCGTGATCCGGTTCCCCCCAATGCGCCGCTTTCACCATCGTCGCGAGGAGGCGAGCAGGATTGGGGCCCGATTCATATTCCGGAAGAGGAGATGAACGATACGAAGCAGGCCGATTTCGCGATTGCCGAGCTTCAAAAGAAGCACGACAAGCCCTTCTTCATCGCCTGCGGGATGTTTCACCCGCACATGCCCTGGTATGTGCCCCAGAAGTATTTGGACATGTATCCCCTGGATTCGATTGTCGCACCGCCGATCAAGGAAGGGGATCTGGACGATATGCCGGAGCGGGGGAGGGCGCTCGCGCTGGACCGCACCGAGGTCTATGAGAATGCGGTCGAACACGGCGTCTACAAGAACGCACTGCGAGGATACCTAGCCAGCACCACTTACGTGGATGCCCAAATGGGACGCGTGCTCGATGCGCTTGAGGCCAGTCCGTATAAAGACAATACCATCGTAATCCTCTGGTCCGATCACGGGTTCCACGTCGGTGAGAAGTTTCACTGGCAGAAAGGGACCTTGTGGGAAGAAGGGACCCATTCTCTGCTCATGATGAAAGTGCCGGGCATGACCCAGCCCAAGCAGGTGTGTGAGCAGATCGTATCACTGCTCGATCTCTATCCGACCTTGAACGAACTGTGCGGTCTTCCGGATCCCCCTCAAACCCTGAGCGGGAAATCCCTGGTGCCGCTGCTGAAAGACCCGGATCACCCTTGGGACAATGCTGCCATCTCAGGCTACACGTTTCAGAAACCTGATCTTGACGAAACAGACGTCTTCTTGAGCGTAAGAACTCCTGACTACCGTTACATTAGCTACGGCGACGGAACCGAGGAGTTCTATCATCGCACCAAAGATCCGAACGAATGGACGAACGAAGCTGGAAATCCGGAGTATCAAGAGCAGATTGAACGACACCGGGCCCTTCTTCCCGACCCGATGAAGCCAACGCCGGCGAAAGTTCGCTCCAAGAAATAGAGCAATCGGGAGATTCCTGATTCAGGTGAACCTCTTATGAAACCTCCAAACGCCATGGTTCAAGTGAGCTGCAATTTTGCGATCTGTTGCCTGTTTGCGCTTGTCAGCCTCAGTGCGAACGCTGACCCCGGCCAGTCACCGGAAGGCACCAGGCCCAACATTATCCTCGTCATGTCGGATGATCAGGGCTGGGGTCAGACCGGCTACAACGGGCATCCCTACCTTAAGACGCCGAACCTAGATGCCATGGCGGCGAACGGGCTGCGCTTTGACCGGTTCTATGCAGCCGCATCGACCTGCACGCCCACCCGTGCTTCCATCATGACGGGCCGATTGCCTGGGCGCACCGGCGCCGGAGCGATCGGTGCCCGCTTGAATCTTCAGGAGAGAACCATCGCCCAGGCCTTGAAAGGGGCCGGATACCGAACCGGGCACTTTGGAAAGTGGCACCTCAACGGGGTGAGTGGAAATGGAATGCCCGTGCTCCAAGAGGATCAACTGCACCCGGGGCATTTCGGATTTGATACATGGGTATCGGTGACCAACTACTTTGACCTCGACCCCCTGATGGGCCGCAATGGCAAGAGCGAGTTAATTGAAGGAGAGTCGTCAGAAATTATTGTTTTGGAAGCCCTCGAGTTCATCGAGGAAGAACCCGGGGACCCGTTTTTTGCGGTGATCTGGTACGGGTCGCCCCATTTCCCGTTCCGGGCGAGTGAAGAAGATGTCGCCCCGTTCCTGGCCCAGGGGCTCGAGGGCAAACACGCGGACCAACTGGGTGAGCTCGTGGCATTGGATCGCAGCGTCGGCATGCTTCGTGAAGGACTACGTGCGCTCGGGGTCGCGGAGAACACCCTGATCTGGTATTGCGGAGACAACGGTGGACTCAAGGAGGATCCGGACTCGGGTGGGATTTTCCAGGGACACAAAGGGAGCCTTTACGAGGGGGGCATTCGCGTGCCGGGCATCATCGAGTGGCCGGCGGCCGTTGAGCCTGCGATCACCGATTTCCCGGTGTCCACCATGGATATCATGCCCACGTTGGTTGATCTGCTCGAGCTTCCCAGTGATTCTCAACTGGGCGTTGTCGATGGGGAGAGCATTGTGGATCTGCTCCATGGCAAGGAACCCGCCCGGTCGCATGGCATCCCCTTCCTGGCGAAGGGCAGCGCCCTGATTGAGGGAAAGTACAAGCTCCGCAATATTAGTAGTGGGAGAAATCCGGAGTGGCATCTCTATGACCTGGAGGCCGATCCAGGTGAGACGACGGACATTGCGGCGCAAAACCCGGAGCGCGTCACCCGGATGGTGGCGGAATTGGAGGAATTCACCGCGTCGGTGGAAGAAAGTCGGCTTGGCAAAGACTACCCGGAAGGAAGAATCGTGGGCGTCGAACCCAGGAGAAAAACCTTCTGGTCCGAAATTCCGGCGTATCAGAAGCGTTTTAATACTTTTGAAAAGCTCAAACCAGGCTGGGAGCGTCCCACCCCGAGAGCGGAGCAGCTCAAGGTGAGAGAAGAACGCAAAAGCAAAAACTCGGAATAAGGAAAGAATCGGAATGAAATCGTTCACCGGACTCTTCCTCCACCTCATCGGTATCGTCGCGCTACTCGGTGCTTCGAGCAGCCACGGCCGCGAGCCGATGAACGTTTTGCTCCTGATCGCCGACGATCTGAACACCTGGATTCTCGAAGATCCCGATCGCTACACCGGCAAAGTGATTGCGCCCAACCTGCAGAAGCTGGGTGAGAGTGGGATCGTCTTCAATAACGCTTACTGCGCCTCCCCATTCTGCGTGCCGTCCCGAACCGCGATGTGGTCGGGAATGAGCCCTCACAAAACGGGCGTCTATCACAACCAAACCAACATCGCGGCCAGTGAGGCGTTGAAAGATGCCGTCTCTCTATTCAAGACCTTCAAGGATGCCGGCTACAGCACTCTGGGATACGGCAAGATCAGTCACGGATGGTCGGATGATGGTTTTGACGAGAAAGTCAACCACAAGCGCGATCCGCGCCCACCGGGAGCTCCGATTCAATCCGTCGGAGCCGGCGAGCAGGACTGGGGCACCATTCACATTCCGGAAGAGGAGATGAATGACACCCAATCGGCCGACCGTGCCATTGCGGCGATCAACCAGGATCACACCAAGCCTTTCTTCATTGTCTGCGGCACCTTCAATCCCCACATGGCCTGGTTTGTCCCTCAGAAATACTATGACCTATTTCCGCTCGATGAAGTCGAGGTTCCTGAACTGAATCCGAATGACTTCGACGATATCCCGCCGCTGGCGGACGGCGTGGTGGGCAAGAAGCGAAACTTCACCAACGCCGTTCTCGAGGCAGGTCTGCACAAGTCAGCGGTTCAGGCGTATCTCGCGACCACCGCGTATGTGGATGCTCAGCATGGCAGGGTCCTCGATGCGCTCGAGAAGAGCCCCCATCGCGACAACACCATCGTCGTCTTTATCTCGGACCATGGCTTTCACCTCGCGGAGAAGGACCACTGGCAGAAGGGGACCCTTTGGCAGGAAGCCACCAACTCAATGTTGATGATGCGGGTGCCCGGAATGACTGAGCCGGGCGGCACGAGCGAACGTTGTGTCTCCCTGCAAGACCTCTATCCCACGCTGATCGATCTCTGTGGCCTTTGCAAACCCGCTCATGTCGATGGGGAGTCATTTGTGCCACTTTTGAAGAATGTAGAAGCCGAGTGGGAGAGTACGGCGATCAGCTACCTGTATGATCAATACGCCAGTATCCGTACGGAACGGTTTCGATTTACCCGTTACAAGGAAGGGCAAACGGAGCTATATGATCATTCCAAGGATCCTCACGAGTGGAAGAACGAGGCCGGAAATCCCGAATATGCCAAAGTGGTCATGGAATTGGCTGGTCGCTTGCCAGCGATTGAGGAAATGTCTGCTCAGATTGTGAGGGATTAGAGATTAGATGCCAGCCATGAGAATACGATTACCGATTTCGATGTTTCGATTCATTGCCTTTGCCCTTTTCAGTGCAGGTCTGTTTACAGGGGCGAGCGCGGTGGATAAGTCGAAGCCCAACGTCATTGTCATCATGGCAGACGATATTGGTGCGGAAGGGTTGGAATCTTACGGCAGCACCATTTTCACGTCACCGAATCTCACTCGGATGGCAGAAGAAGGTATTCAATTTCAGAATGCCTACGCAACGCCGCTTTGCACCCCGACACGGGTCATGATCATGACGGGGACTTACCCGCATCGAAATGGGTTTGGGGCCTTGATGAGCAAGAAACCGGGGGCGCGGATGCCGGCTGACATTCCCACTTTTGGGCATTACTTCCAGAAGGCAGGCTACAAGACGGCCATCGCCGGCAAATGGCAGTTGGGAAAGTTTGATGCGTTCCCCGGTCAGCCTGCGGAGCACGGATTTGACCGATACTGCATGTGGACTTGGTTCTACAACGGCAAAAAGGACAGTCGGTTTTATAAGCCGCACATTCATGTCGATGGTGAGTTTTTCCAGGGAAGCGAAGCAGACTTTGGCCCGGACACTTACTGTGATTTTGTCCTCGATTTCATCGACGAGAACAAAGACGAGCCATTTTTTATCTATTTCCCCATGGCTCTGGTTCATTCGCCGTTTATCCATCCACCGCGTCTGGAAGAAAAGGCGAGTGCCAAGTTCACGGAGGACCTGAGTAAACAAACGAGGGCCTTTGGTCACATGATCACCTACATGGATGACATCATTGGTCAAATCTTGGAGCGCCTGAAGGCGAGCGGTATTGATGAAAACAGCCTGGTCATGTTTACGGGCGACAATGGCACTGGGAAGCAAATCGTCAGCAAGCTTCCGGGCATGAGTCTTCAAGGGCAGAAGGGAAGCCCGGTGGAAGCCGGGAGTCGCGTCCCGTTGATTGTCCGCTGGCCAGCGAAAATTGAACCGTCGGTCAGCGAGGAGTTCTTCTGCCTCGTTGATGTGCTGCCGACGATTGCTTCCGTTGTCGGCATTGAACTGACGGCGGAAGTCGATGGGATGGATCTCTCACACTACTTTGTGGGTCAGGATGGAGAAGACCGAGAGTATATCGTGATGCCCTACAAAGGCTTCTATGTTAGGGATAAGCGTTTCAGGCTTCATGCGGACGGCCGAATGTTCGATATCCCCGTGACTTCTGATCAGGAACGTTACAGTGAAAAGGAAACCACCAATCCAGAGCATGAGCCGGAGCGCGAACGGCTTCAGGCCCTAATCGACCAGTATCAATCTCAGCCAGCGCTTTACGAAGGCTCCGTCACGGTGGAGGGCTTTGAAGAGCCCGGGCTTGCCGAAGAACAACAGAAAAAGGCCGATGAAAAGGCGGCCAAGAAGGAAGCGAAGAGAGTTGAGAAGAAAATGGAAGGGGAAGAGACATAGGCGAAGAAGGAGTCGGCTCGTGTGCTTGCAAGACGAAGGGGTTTGATTCTTCAAAGACTTCACTCTGATCGGCAATGTGATGTCTCAGCTCGTTGGAGATTGAGAAAACCCGCAGCAAGCTTTACCATCGCTCGCAATAGTGCGAAATCACTTTATGAACCCACGGCAGTCAAAACTCAAAGCCATCGCACTTCTCAGCGCGGCGCTGATTACAGAGGCTTTCGCGGAGGATAAAGAGAAGCTCAACGTTGTTCTCATCATGGCCGACGATGTTGGCTACGAATGTTTCAGCGCATACGGCAGCAAGGAATTCTCGACGCCACGCCTTGACGCTCTTGCGGGCAAGGGAATGCGCTTTGATCACTGCCACTCGACGCCGCTATGCACGCCCAGTCGTGTGAACCTGATGACGGGCAAGTCCAATGTATTTAATTACGTGGACTTCGGAGTGTTTCCCGAGGGCGAACCGACCTTCGCCAACTATTTCAAGGACCATGGCTATGTTACGGCCGTGGCGGGGAAGTGGCAGCTGATGACGTCCAACAGCGGCATCTCGCCCGTGGAAGCGGGATTCGACCGGCATTGCGTCTGGAATATTCCGGGGACGGATCGCTCCCGCTATTGGAAGCCCTCGCTGATGCATGATGGCGAGGTCATCAACCATGGCGAGGACGAATACGGCTCGACGATCATCGCGGACTACCTCGTCGACTTCATAAGGGAGAACCAGGAGAAGCCTTTCCTCGTCTACTACCCGATGAATTTGCCACACAATCCTTTTGACCCGACGCCGCTTAGCAAGGATCGGGAGAGCCGGGACGGGAAGCAGAATTTTATCGATATGGTCGCCTACATGGATTATTGCGTCGGGCGGATCGAGGACGCGCTGATCGAACTCGGATTGCGCGAGAACACCTTGATGATCTTTACGGCGGACAACGGCACGAACTCCAGCTTGAGCCTCGATTTCTTCGGCACGGAGCGCAAGGGTGGCAAGGGATACACTCATGACCATGGCACGAAGGTGCCGCTGATCTTGAACCTTCCTGGGCGCATCCCGGGCGGCGAGGTGAATGAAGATTTGATCTGTTTTTCTGATCTTTTCCCGACGATTGTTGAGGCCGCGGGTTTGCCGGAAAAGGAAATCTCGCGAGGGGACGGCTGGAGCTTCTGGCCGCAATGTCTGGGAAATGAAGGTACGAAGCGGGAGTGGATTTACGGCTACTACTTTCCCCGTCCGTTTTCTAAGAAATTCGATACGATGTATTCTCATTGGGAGGTCGCCTGGGCGCGGAACAAGCGATACAAGCTTTATCGTGATGGTCGCTTCTACGACGTGATTGACGATGTGCGCGAAGAGAAGGCACTGGGCGAACCGGAAGAGTTACGCGACGTCCGCTTGCGTCTGCAAGCGACGATGGACGAATATCCTGAGAAGGGCGCCAAGATCGATTACGAGCGCGTGACCGGTGAGCGGAAAGCTCCTGGAGGACAGAAGAAGAAAGCCGAGACGAAGAACGGCGAGTGAGGCCTGGGTGAATGGCGCTCCAACTTGAATGAGATTGAAAGTGGGCGTTTGAAGCGCCATGGTTTCACGAACGAACGAACAGATGAGTCCCAATCCCAACCATGAGCCCTTGGGCCAGTCGCCGAGACGGGCGGGGATGCCGCGCCGGACCTTCCTGAAAGGGGCGGGAGTTGCGTTGTTGCTGCCGCGCTTTGAGAGCTTGGGGCAGGTGGCGGAACAGCCGCAGCGAAGGATGCTCACCATCGTCAATCACCTCAGCTTTTATCAGCCCAAGCTGATCCCGAAGGCTGACGGCGCCTTTGAAGAAGCGCCGCCGCTGCTCGCCAATTTGTCGGATCACTTCGCGCATCTGAAAATGTACAGCGGACTGAATAATCCCGCCGTCCAAAACGGATTTGGGCACACCCCCTGCGTTGGTATTCTCTCGGGATACTATAACAAACTGCATCGCAAGAACCGCATCTCTATCGATCAGGCAGTAGCGGATCAATTGGGGGACGAAACCCGCTTCCGGTCACTGGTCTTCCAGGCGGGTGAGAACTTGAACTTCTCCCAGATTTCCTGGGACCAGCATGGCCTGCCGGTGCACCAGATCGATTCGCCTCGCAAGATTTTCAATCTGCTCTTCCAGGTGAACGAGAACGAGAAGCAGCAGCAGCAGATCCTCGCCGAGGATCGCAGCATACTCGACGCGGTACTTGCCCAGGCCAAATTCATGGAGAAGCGGCTCAACGCTACGGATCGGGAGAAAATGGACGAATACCTCTCCTCGGTTCGCGACGCGGAGAAGACGGTGCGCAAACAGGCCCATTGGTCGGGTCGCCCGAAGCCGAAAGTGGATTACAGACTCGAAGACTTCGATCGCAAGTCGGTGGATGATTACGTGGCCACTTTGCTCGACCTGGCCGTGCTGGCATTAGAGACCGACTCCACCCGGGCGGTCACGGTACAGATTCCGTTTTGGGAAGGCTTCAAGGAGCCGGAATTGACCGGCAACTACCACGACCTTTCTCATCATGGTCAGCAGAAGGAGAAGATCGAAAAATTGCTGAAGCTGGAGCATGGGATTCTCAAGCGCATCAGCGCGGCGCTCACCACGATGAAGGAACGCAAGGCGGGTAGCACCTCCCTTTTCGATCAGACGACGACGCTGCTGACGGCCTCAATGGGCAGTGCCAACGCCCACAACTTCGATGATCTTCCCGCGCTCGTATTTGATGCGCGCATGAGGTCCCCCGGTCATCGGCGGCGCAAGGATGTGCCCATGAGCAATCTTTACCTCGGCTTACTCCAGCAATTCGGCGCCGAGCAGGAACACTTCGGCGAGAGCAACGGCGCCTTTGACCTATTGGCCTGATGCGACGAGCTTGGGTATTCACTTTGCTGGTCTGTGCTCTGCAGGGAGGCGGGCAGGCGGAGCCATCACTGGAAGCCTTCTTCGAGCAAAACTGTATCGAATGCCACGGGCCCGAGAAACAGAAAGGCAAGGTGCGGCTGGACTTGGGCGTCGAAGAATTGTTCGCCAACGACGACTTGCCGGAAACGGTGGTTGCCGTTCTCGAGGCAGGCGAGATGCCGCCTGAGGATGCGCCGCAACCTGAGGCGGATTCGAGAAAGGGGGCACTGGATTTGCTCGCGCAGCGTATCCTCGCGAATCGGCCGGCCAATCCTCTCAAGCGGCTCACACGGGCGGAATACCGGAACACGATCTATGATCTCTTCGGGGTGGATTTTGATTTCACTGATCTCCTTCCGCCCGACCAGGTGGAGCATGGCTTCGACAAGTTTGGTGAGTCGCATTTGATGTCACCCCATCAGGTGGTGGCGTATCTCAGGACGGCCCGATTCGTAGCGGAGCGCCTCTTGCCGGAAACGAGGCCCGAGACGAGGGCATGGGAGTTTGATGTGCGTCATTTTCACGGCAGCAAGAACTTTGCGACCATGGGAGGCGGGGATTACCGCGAAGGAGATGATTATGTTCTCACGGGATTTCGTCCGTATCGAAGCAATCTGCATTTCTCAGTCGATCCGGAGAGCCACGAACAATTTGTCATTCCAGCCTTTGGCGTGTACCGGCTCGAAGTGAAGGCGCGTTCGGAGAAATCCAAGGAAGCCGAAGTCATCGGTATCAATCTCGGGGATGGGCGGCATCCGACCAGTTTTCGGAACATCCGTCGGATTCCCATGCCTCATGGATCAGGAGGGTTTACGACCGAGCTTGTCTTGAAGGCGGGCGACCAGCTGGCGTTCACCTTCGATAGTGCCCGTGTACCGGGGAGAAGTCTTGAGAAGAAGCCGCACAAGGGGCCCACCATGAGGTTCTCCCATGTGAAAGTGACCGGCCCTTTGACGGAGCAGTGGCCAAGCGCCGCGATGGAGGCCGTGCTCCCCAAACGGAAAATGAGGCCGGCGGCGCTGGTCGATCACATTGCGTCGTTACTCACGCAGCGGCCGCTCGTGGGGGAGGATCGAAAAGCCTTTATCGAGATTGCGCGGAGCCAGGAAAAGTCCGGCGCCTCCATGACCGCCACAGCACGGTCGGTCCTGATCGCGCTTTTGACCTCGCCGCATTTCATCTACAAGTCCGAGTCGCCTGAGTTGACCGGGGTGGAGTTGGCGCATCGCCTTTCTTATTTCCTTTGGAATTCCGTACCGGATGCCGAACTGCTCGAGGCCGGCAGATCCGGAGAGTTGGCCAAGGATTCCTCGGCGCAGGTGGAACGCATGCTTGCGGACGCGAAGACGGACCGGTTTGTTGAGGACTTTACGCGCCAGTGGCTCCAGTTGGATAAGGTGGACGATTTCGGACCGGATGTGCGTGTCTACAAGAACGTTCGGCGCATGACGGTCGATTCCATGGGGCGAGAAGGGGGGGAGCTTTTTGCGCACCTTCTGGAGAACGACCTGAGCATGGAATGCTTTATCGATTCGGATTTCGTCATGGTGAATGACCGCCTGGCGCGCTTTTACGAATTGCCGCCGGTGAAGGGAGATGGCTTTGTCCCGGTGAAGCTGCCCGAGGACAGTGAGCGTGGTGGGCTCATTGCGCAGGCGGGTTTTCTCAAGCTTACGTCGACGGATTTTGCCACGTCCCCAATCCATCGCGGCTCATGGATACTGAAGAATCTCTACAACGAGAAGATCGATCCGCCGGCCGATGTGGTGATCAATGAGCCGGACATCCGGGGTGCCACCACCATCCGCGAGGCCATTCTCAAACACCAGCAGGAGGAAAGCTGTGCGCGTTGCCATTCGAAGATCGATCCTCTGGGTTTCGCCCTTGAGTATTACGACCCGGTGGGGCGCAAGCGGAGCGAGTATCGCCACGTAGAAGAACTCCCTGCCGAGGAAGAGGAAACCGTGTTCACAAAGAAAATCGAATTCACCGTGGTTCCGATCGAGGCGACGATGGAGCTGCCGAACGGCTTGGAAGTGCGCGATCTCCCGACCCTCAAGGCCGCCTTGATGGCTGATAAGGAACGGATTCTGAGGGGCATCATCGGGAAACTCATCGGATACGGGTTGGGCCGTGATACCACCCTGGCGGACCGCCCCTATATCGACGCCGTATACCGAGCGTCCGAAGCCCGTAATTATTCCTTGCGTGCCGCGATTGAGGCCATCGTAGCCCATCCGGAGTTTGGCCGGAAGTAGGAGATGGAATTCGTCCCTCCAGGCGACGAGGAATTGGAACTATAAGCCGTTAGGCGGTCAGTTTCATTCTTCCATTGTCCGCATTTCTCTGCCTCGTGAGTCCTTCGGGCTGTTGCGTTCCGATCAATCGCGCTCCCACGAGAACAACCACTCGAACACGCCCGGCTCGTCCCTGGAGCGTCCCGCGGCGGTTGCGTGATTGGCTCCCTCGAAGATCGATATCTTCACTACGCTGGAACCCAGTTCCGTTAGCGCCTTCTCCATTGCCGGGATTCCTTCCACCCGGGGCCGGGAATCTTTGTCTCCCACCATCGCCCAGATTGGCAGGTCTACCATGCCGTCGATCTTGCTGAGGTCGGGAATGAAGCCCTTGGGGGTGATTGCGGCAAACCGTTCGGGATAGTTCATGGCCCACTCCCAAGTGCCCTTGCCGCCCATGCTGTACCCCGTGCAGTAGATTCGCTTTGGGTCCACATCGGGATTCTCTCGGATCACGTATTTCAGCATCGCTTCGAGAGAGTGAGGATCCCATTCGCCATCGCTCTGCGGTTCCAGCACTATGGCTTTATACTTCTGGTTTTCTGGATCGAGCAACTGCCTGATAGCGCCTTGCCACTTCTTTTGTTCAATGTCTCGACGGCCTCCGCCGGAGCCGTGCAGGGTTACGACGAGAGGCAGTTTATCCTGGGAGGTCTTGATTGGGCGATAGAGCAAGACCTTAGACTTGAGCCTTTCGAACTCCGAGGCCTCCTTCTCCGGGATTCCAACGACCGCGACGCGGTAATTGCCCTGCGTTTCCGATTGCTTGCGCAGGCCTTTTCCGTTCTGAGCTTCTGCGGGGAGGATGAGGGCAGCGAGGGCTGCGATTAGCGGGACGGTTGAGAACTTCATGGGGACTTCCGGGACAAGGTGGTGAGAAGAAATTGGGAGAGATGTATCAGTATCTCAGGACGATTCTAAGGGCAAGAAAGCGGGCCGACAGAAACGGGTGCGGGAGTATTGTGAATAAGTCTGTCGATTCTCGACTTCCCATTGAGGCGATCTCCCTGTAGCACAGCGGGAGTTCAAATTTTCCTATGCTTAACGAAGAAGAAATTCGCGAATTGGTGGCGGCTCACGGGGCTGCTGTGAATGAAGGTCGGCCGGTCAAGCAGCTGATTGAAGATGGTGATCTGCCGCGCCTGAGCGGTTGCACGGTATTGGAGGGCAAAGTGTCCGATTCCGTGTTTGGCGATGACCTGAAGAGTTCGTCTGGCAAGGCGATTCGTCTTATGTTCCGCAACAATCGGATTTCGACACACGATGTGAATCGAGGGGCGATTCCCTTCAAGGACCAGGTATTGGCCTTTAACCATGATCACATGCATCAACTGGTGAAGCCGGTGTTGGGTTCCTCTCAGTTTCAAGTTGACGGTCTCGCGCCGTCCTCAACGGTGATCCCGGCGGAGAACCTGAATCTATTGATGGTGGAAAACGTGCTGCGGCTTTACATGGCGGAGAGTTCGACTTCCACCTCGCTGTATCAGCATTGGCTCACTGCCAAGGAAGAGGGAAAGAGCACGATGAGTTACGCGGGTCATGACCTCGACGTCGCTTCCCTCGAACCGAACGGGAGGCTTCCCTATCTTATGGACACCCCGAGCACCAAAGAGAAGGTCGACCGCACCACCGATGCGGAATACCTCATCGAGAACGGGGTTTGCACCCAGGGTCAGTACAATCAAATCCGAAACGCTTCCCTTATGGCTTACGGGATTGTCACCCATTACCTGTCACAGCGTGGGATGGTGCTCGTCGATACCAAGACGGAGCACGGCATCAACGCGGAGGACCAAATCGTCTCCGCGGATGAGCTTTACACGATGGATTCCTCGCGATTCTGGAAAGTCGGCGACGACGGCAAGGTCCAGACTCGCGATGGAAAACCGGTGTCCTTCTCCAAGGAGTTCGCCCGCGGCATGGTGAAGGAGAAGGGGCAGCAGTTCACTGACGAACAGGCCAGCGAAATTGGGGTCCGGTACATCCAGGGCTTGCAGCACCTCACCGGTATCGCTTTTGAACCGGACCTGCGGCCGCGTGATCAGCGAATCGTCGAGTCGACGAATCTGATTCTCGATAGCCTGTTGTAGGTTCGAGAACCGGTCGATGGGTGGGAGGATCCGTCTTGTGATATCCTACCTCTTGCCTTTGCCCTTACCTTTCGGGGAGGGCTTGGTGACGGGATCGGACATGGGAGAGGTTTCGTAAAATTTCCCGTCGTCTATGAGTCGGGGGTCTCCGGTGGATTCGAGTTCGGCCATGAGCTCGGTTTCAAGCTTGGCGAGGATTGTCGCATACTCGGGATCGTCGGCGACGTTCTTTGCTTCGTGGGGATCTTTGCGAAGATCGTATAGCTCGTAGCGCGGGCGTTGTCCGTAGACCCAGTCGAAATGGGACTTCCACTTGGGATCGGTGCGAGCGGTGACGAGCCAGGCCTTGGTGGGGCCGGCATCTTCATCCGGGAGGGTGATGCGGGTATTGCCTTCCAATTCCTCGAGGGAGGGCGTTTGGCCGTTCTCAAGCAGATAGTGATCGCCCATGGGCCAGCGGTCCGGGCGGAAGTTGATGATGAGGGCGTAGTCGTGCGTGCGCAGGCAACGTTGCGGGTAGGGTTTGTAGTCGGCGCGGGCGTTGTCGACATGGCGCTCACGACCGGTGAAGACGCGTGTTCGGCTGGGATCGACCAATCCTTCTTCGTTCGATTCGAGAACGGGCCACAAACTCTTCCCGGTCATGACCTCGGGAACTTCCAGTCCGGCTGCGGTGAGAAAGGTCGGTGCGATGTCGGTGAGGGACGTGAGATCATCGACGACGCGGCCGCCTTGCACACCGGGGCCGGAAATCGCAAGACAAACGCCGGTGCCGAAGTCGTAGAGATTGCATTTTCCGTAGGGAAAACCGGGGGCCCCGTGATCGCCGCTCACGGCGATGAGGGTTTTATCAGCCTGCCCCGATTGTTCCAACTCCTCGAGGATCACCGCCATTGCGGCATCCCAGGCGGCGACCTCTCCGAAGTAATCCGCGAGGTCCTCCCGCACTGCGGGAACATCGGGGAGGAAGGGCGGCATCTTTCCCTCGAGGGAATCCGGATCGATGCCCCAGAGCTTTTTGCCGCTGCCTTTGATCCACTTGCGGTGCACGTTGGTGGGGCCAAACCAGTAACAGAAAGGTTGCCCCTCTTTCTGGTCGGCGAGAAAGGAACGGAAGTTCTCGCGCACTTCGGCGAGAAGCTCGGCTTTGGCTTCATCGACGGTTTTGCCCCCTTCGATCAGCCTGTCGGCCGTCTGGGAGAATTGGTTAAAGCGGTTGCCCGCTTGGTTGTACATATGCCCCGTGTGGTAGGGGTAGTTGCCGGGAGTGCCGGGGCCCCAGACTTTGTAAGTCGCCCCAATATGGTAACCCGCATCCTTGAGGAGAAGGGGAAAGGTGGGGAGGTCCTCCGGAAAGGTCGCGCCGAGGAGGATGGATCCAGTCTTGGTTCGCCAGAAGTGCTGCCCGGTCAGGAGGGCGCTTCGGCAGGGCGTGCAGGAAGGGGCGCTGACGTGTGCATGATTGAAGAGCACTCCCTCTCGAGCGATGCGATCGAAGACCGGGGTTTGAACGATATCGTTGATGCCTCCGGGGGCAGCTTCGCCGTAGATAGAGGCGTAGCGTCCCCAGTCATCGGCAAAGAAGAAGAGAATATTGGGCCGGTCGTCTCCCTTGGAGACTCCCATCAATGTTCCGATCAAGATGAAGGTGAAGAGAATGAGTCGCATGCAGCCAATTTGGTGGCAAGGGATCAGATCGTCAACTCCGGGCACAAGAGTGGGGGTATCCCTGGCATCCGGATCATTACCTTGGCAGAGGAGGTGTCTTTGAATCCTTCAATCTTCCCCTAGATATCTTGTTGAAATCACCGAACGGAAAAGGAATACAACTGGGCATTGGCGAGGGAGAACTCGATTCGCACCGGCTCTCCCGTCAAGCGGCTGAGGGGCGGATCAAACTCCACGGTATATGCGGTTGAGTCCACTCCGTCGACCGTGGCCTCGTATCCATCGATGGGCTTGCCATTCCGGTCGAGGAGACGGATGCCGATTTCCCCGAAGGCCGTATTGCAGTTGATGAACAACTCTTCACCTGCGAACTGCAGAGGCTTCGTCAACAGTGTGCCGTCGTCAAAGCTGGCCTCTACTGCCACGAAGCGATCCTTCAGCACCGTCGCCAACCCGATCGCCCCTCCCGGCTTGGCGTCCGCCATATTGTTGGGACGGTGACGCGAAGTTCTTCCTCCGTAATAAAACCGGAGTTCATCCTCGTGGGGGAGGGGAGGGCCGGACATATTGTGCAGGATAAAGCGATCCCAGGTGCCGACCGGCCCGAGAGGGAAAAAAGCTTCCCGGAAGGGCCGCTCAAAGTGAATGCCGTCGCGGCTGATCGCGAGCTGGATGTCGATCGTGCTGGTGTCGGTTCGGCTGAGGTAGCATTGCACCAGCCCGAGATAGATTCCCTCGTAGGGGAACACGTTCATGGAGTAGATTTCCGTGCTGGGAGGGTCTTCCAAGTCGGGGCCCATGATAAATTGCGCCGGTGACCAGTTGAGGAAGTCCCGGCTCGTCGAACGAATCACGGCCCGTCCGTTGAAAGCGGGCTCGAACCAGTCGTAGTGCTGCCAGGCCTCCCGGATTTCCGGCGAGGTGCGCAAGGTCCGGCCGTAGATAACGAACTCATCGTCGTTCTGAGGATCGATCATGAAGTGGCTGATGTCGATGAGATCGTCCGAGGCAAAGTCTCGCGCCTTTTTCCAGTGCAGGCCATCCGGACTGAAGGCGATTCCCGTGCCTCTTCGGGTGTCCGGATGACTGTCCGTCTCGTGTTCCGATACGTTTCGCTGAATCGAGAGAAAGGCCATCTTGTATCGGCGCGCCGGATCTTGCTCGTGCTGATCCTTGATCACGAAATACGGCTGATACATGAAGCCGAACTCCATCGGCGCGATTACCTGGTTCGTCTTCGCTCCTTCTTCGAGTACAATGTCCAGCTCGGGCTTTTCCCAGTGCACTCCGTCCGTGCTGATGGCGTAGGCGAGTCCCTTCCCCTTGTTGAAGCTATCACCCTCGCCCCGGGACTGCACGTTCGTGGTGTACCACATCTTGTAGAGCTTGTCGTCGGCGTCGTAGATCACGGATCCTTGGGGAACCGCCAAGCCCCGCTCCCAGGACCGATCCGCCTGGACGATGGGATTCTCCGGGTGCTTGTTCACCGGGCAAAGACGCCGGGTGATGTTTTCCGATCTTTCGATCAGGTAGTCGTCGATGAACATCTGTCGATGCTGACCGATGGCGATTGGCTCAATATTTTCCGATTGGCCGGTCTTGGCGACGGCGAGGCTGATGAGAAGGATTGAGAGAACTGTTCGCCTGTCGAAGCTGTAAACCATGACATTCCGTGAGGTCTTTTCTGGTGCCGGGGCAAGCCGCGTCATTGTTGCTTGAGAACCCGCTCAACATCGAGCATCAGTGACTTGAGCTTCTCATCCTCGGGCTTCAGTTCCAGTGCTTTTGTCACCAAGGGCTTTGCATTTTTGGCGCGAGCATGGCGCAGGCAAGCTTCTGTCGCTTTGCGATATAGCCAAACTTTTCCCGGGTTCAGCTCAATCTCCATTTCCATTAGTTGGATGCCTTCATCGACGAGGCCTTCCTCGAGTAGTTGATCTGCGACACCCATCGTGGTTCCTCCCCACGCGGCCTTCCTGCCTTTTTCTTTAAACCAGCCAATTGCCGCATCGATTCCGTCACGCCGTATCATGTCGTACATTCGTTGTTCCTGCGAAGGGCGAGGTTTTTGGGGCAGGCGATAGGGTTGTCCGGTAACCGCGTGGATCAGTTCCGTGCTAAGATTGGTCACAGCGTTCCAGACGTTTGAACTTCCTACGGGATCTCCCTGGTTACATAGAATGATCACGAAGGCATCGTCTTCGATGAGGCGCGTCGCGATGGCGCGGAACCCGTTGATCGCTCCGCCATGGCTTACAACCTTGGTGCGACGTTTGGTGACGGGGTGGGTTCGGGTGTAGATCTGCCAACCGTACCCATACCGGCTATGAGGCCTTCCTCCGGCCGCCTTCACTTCCGGGACATCGCGGTTTGGCGTAAACATCTTGTCCCTGAGCTTCTTGGTCAAAATTTCATCCGAGTAGAGGGCCCGGTCCCAAAGAAACATGTCTTCCACGGTTGAGTAGATTGCCCCGGCCGCACCGGGCGAAGAGTCCATGTCGATATAGTCCGCAGAGGTATAGCCGAAGGGTCCACGGGTATAGCCGCCGGCTCGTTTCTCGATTATGTATTCATTTCGGTCATAGCCGCTGTCAGCCATGGCGATTGGTTCAAAGATGCGATCCTGGAGATTTTGCTCAAAGGTGCGCAGAGTGGCTTTCTCAATGATTCTGCCGAGGATCGAGTATCCGGCATTGGAATAAGCGTACATCGTCCCCGGTTCGTGTATCAGGTCGGCGCTACAGTGTTTCTGAATGAATTCGTCTTTCCCGGAAGGCAATCTCGAGATCGTTCTTTTGTAGTCGAAACTGGAAGTGTAATCCTTGATCCCGGATTGGTGAGAGAGGAGGTGATGGATTGTTATCTTATCCCCGGTGTCTTTGCGGTAGTAGTGGAGATGATCCGTTATTTTGTCGTCCAGGCTGAGCTTTCCTTCTTGGACCAATTGCATCACGAGCGTGGCACAGAATTGTTTGCTTACAGAGGCGAGTCGAAACTTGGTATCGATCGTGTTGGGGATATTCCATTCACGGTTCGCCAGCCCAAAGGCTTCCTTGTAGATAATCTCCCCTTTGTCAGCGACGAGGACAGCACCTGAAAAAAGCCCGGTATTTGCGGCTGCGTGGCAGAGTTCTTTAAGAGCAGCCGCTTTGTTGGTTCCTACTTCCTGATACTCCTCAGGGAGGCTGGAAGCGGTTTCCTCAGCCGACGAGGGATATCCTACCGTTCCAGCCGCCGCTACTATTCCGATAAGAGCGATTCGCTTGATCATGAACGATTCGGGGTAGTTGCGGTTGGACGGCGGAACCCGGTTTAGCTTTGTTCCATCAATTCGTTACTTTTTTGCACGATTGTGAGAACGGGTTCTCGATCGTTCCGAGTTTTCTTTGAATTCAGGAGCGCCGTCAGTTGGCACCCACTGCTTTAGCTTTTCAAGTGTTTCCCGTGAAGCGGGTTCGTTTGCGAGGTTTTTGAGCTCCTCGGGATCGGCGCGGTGATCATAGAGTTCCATAGCGCCGTCTTCGTACACGATGAGGCGCCAGTCTTTTGTGCGGACGGCGTGGTTGCCGAAGTAGGACGAGGTGATGGCGGGCTGATTTCGCGGCGTCTCGGGGTCAGTAAGTTGGGGGAGGAGGGAGACACCTTCGAGGTGAGGATTTTCGGGTAGCTGACAGAGCTCGACGAGGGTGGGGTAGATGTCGATCAGGTGAGCGGGTTCCGGGCAGGAGGCGCCGGGGGGAATTTCTGGACCGGCGATCAGGAGGGGGACCCGTGTGGATTCTTCCCAGAGGGTGCGTTTGGCCCAGTGCTGTTTTTCGCCGAGGTGAAAACCGTGGTCGCTCCAGAGGACAACGATGGTGTTGTCGGCATAAGGACTTTTGGCGAGGGCATCCAGCACGATGCCGACGCAGTGGTCGACAAAGCTGACGGAGGCGAGATAGGCCTGCGTGAGGCTGCGTTGGCTGCCACTTTCGACCACTTCGGCGTGCGTGGGTGCCACTGCGTAATCGTTGATGGCTTGGAAGTTTGCGGGCACATCGTCGAGGTCGGACTTTGCACTACGGGGGAGGGTGATCTTTTCGGGATCGTAGAGATCGAACCACTTTGGGGGAACGAAGAGCGGGACGTGGGGACGGAAGAAGCCCACGGACATGAAGAAGGGTTTCTCGAAATCTTCCTGAAGCGCGTCGGCGGCCTGTTCTGCGAGTTGAAGGTCAGCCATTTCGGCATCGTTCTCCGGGTGGGCGCCCCAATCCCAGGCGCCGCTCCAGCTGGCGGGGCGGCTCATGGGTTCCTTTGGTCTCGGGCTTTTCTTTCGGCCCAAGTCCCGGTCGATGTCGTCCGCCAGTCTGCCTGTGAACCCGTGGTGCAAGACTTTTCCGCCGGACATCGTGTAGTAGCCATTGTTTTTGAAATACTTTTGGATGGTGGGGACGTCGGCGAGCGCAGGCAGCTCCTCGTAGTTTGGTCCGAGTTCGTAGCTGCCGTGTGTCGTGGCGGCGACACCCGACATTACGCTGACTCTTGACGCGGAGCAGACCGGGACGGGGCAGTGGGCGTTGGTGAAATTTCGACCTCGTTTCGCGAGGGCGTCCATGTGCGGCGTGAGAGCTTCCGGCTGGCCTCCGAGGAATCCGGTCCAGTCATTGAGATCGTCGATGCTGATCATCAGGACATTCAAACGTGAGGTTTGATCCGGTGGCGGCTCTGCCGCAGGAGCTACGATGGGCGTCAACGATAGGATGGCGGCCCAGGCTCCGAATTGCTTGCTGAATGCAACGTGAAGGCGTTTCAAGCGAGTGTGCATTGATTTGGTGGGCAGAGGGGAGTTATTCCAATTGAAGTTCGCTTAGCTTCACCTTTAGAGAGTGCATGGTTTCTCCGTCAATATTGATCACAGAGTAGGTTACCGATGGGTCTTTTGCGGTGAGGTCGAAATCGACGCGGCCGAAGGACTGCTTCTCATTGTATCCGAAGAGCGAGGATTCGATCAGCTTGTGCACGTGTTGATTTGTGAGGCGCGAAGAGCTGAATTCATAGAGGGGATACATCCCGTCGATGCCGGTGTCGATTTTGTAAGCGTCCGAGCGATGCCGGTCGGCTGACAGGATGATGACCCCCGGGATTTTCTGTTTCGCGATGAACTCGTAGATGCTTTGGCGCTCCTCGCCATAACCGTCCCAAGTGTCTTTTGAGCCGGGTTTTACGTTTGGCGCCATGGGAACATTGCAGCAAAGCACCTTGAAGGTTGCGTCCGAGGTTTTGAGGGTCTTCTTGAGCCATTTCAGTTGGACGGGTCCCAGCATTGAGGGGTTTTCGGTTTTTGGTGACTCCCGGTAGTAGCGACCGTCGAGCAAAATGAAGTGGACGTCGCCGATGCGGAAGTCGAACCAGCATCCGGGGTTGTCGTCGCCGCCCCCGTAGTAGGGATTGTCCCAATTCTCTTTAAAAATCTCCCATACGTCCCGCTTCCACGCGGGGTTTTCGATTTCCGGGCCGCCCCATCCATCGTTGGTGGTGAAATCGTGATCATCCCAGATGCCGTAAACGGGTACTTGTTTCGCCAAAGCCGCCCATTCCGTTTGGCTTTGGCGACGGTAGTAGTGGAAGCGTTGCATCTCCGGAGTTTCCGGATCGTCGATGTATACGTTGTCGCCGAGTAACAAGAGCGCCCGGGGTTCAATTGCGGCGATGGTTTCCCACATGTGTTCATATTCGGGGACGTATCCGGCGCCGCCGCCAAAAGCGATCGTGAATTGATCGGTGGGGGCATTCTTTTTGAGCGAGGTATCAGGAAGGGTTCTCTCCCATGGCCAAGTGGCGGCGTCGTACTTCCACGCATTGGGAGCGCCGTTGGCGATGTCGAGCAGCAGTTGGGTGTGATCGGGATTGATTTTGGAGGTCTCGGCCGATTCGAGGTAGGCAATGGCCTCCGATTCCCGGCCTTCAAGTATGAGTTTGAGTGCGTGGGGGTGTATGCGTTTGACCTGCCCGGTTACCTTTTCAGGCTTCTCGTTGTTCGGTTTTGGGGTGGAAGCCTGGGCATAGACTGTCGGGGTCAGGAAAGGCGCGGTCAGTGAGATGAAAGCCAGTAGGAGGCTAAAGTGTGGTTTGGTCATGATCGTTCGGGAGAAGTCCAGTTGGTCTATTTATAACGTGGGCCGCCCAAGTTCCTTACGAGGAACACAAGGCAGCAGGGACAATGTCCCGCCTCGTATGAATGAGGGGAGGGGGTTCTAGATCGTGTAGGGAGCGCGGCGCTCGTAGGTCCGCATGGCATTGGCTTCATCATCGCCCACGAAACTTTCCGTTTCGGGATCGAAGGTGACTTTGCGACCCAGCTTCCAGCTGATTGCGGCGGCGAAGCAGGCCATGTGTCCGTAGCGCACTGCGGTGGAGTTGCAGACCGGCTCTTCGCGGGTCTTCACACAGTCGAGGAAGTTACGGGCATGGTGAATCGGATCCGTTCCGCTAATCTCCTCCACCGTTTTGCCGGCGAGGAGTTTAGGATTGCTGGACTCGATACCTTCATAGTCTCCTGCTTCCACCCAGGCTTCGTCACCGACATAGCGCACGGGGCAGCTGCCCAGCCCGGCGATCCAGTCACCGACTCCCTTGCCGGAGGACAGGCGCATGACCAGCTTGATGCCATTGGCATACTTTGCGTGAATCAAGCTATCTGACTCGGCTTCAAACTCGACCGGCGTGGTTCCGTCGGCGCCGGCGGCCCACTGGCAGAGGTCGATGGTGTGGGAGCCCCACTCGGGCAGTCTCCAAGCGGCATAAAGCCCCTTGTGGTTACGCCACCGACTTCTCTTGCAGTATTCTTCGTTGAAATCAAGCCAAGGCGAGGGCCCGAGCCACTTGTCCCAATTGATTTCCGCTGGATCGGGCTCGGGTTGGGCCGGCAGCGGTTCCAAGTATTCCTGCAACTCGAGAATTCCTGCATGGACCTCGGTGAGGTTTCCGAGTTTCCCGCTCTGGGCAAGATCGGCGGCGATTTGGAAGTTGGGAACGCTGCGCCGCTGGGTTCCGGCCTGGAAGACACGTCCTTCCTTCTTGATGGTGTCGTCCAGCTCCTGGCACTCCTGGATATTCATCGCACAGGGCTTTTCGCAGTAGATATCCTTTCCGGCGCGCGCGGCGAGGATGGAAGCCGTCGTGTGCCAGCGATCGCCGGTTGCGATGATGACCGCATCAATGTCGTCGCGTTCCAGGACCCCGGACATATCGTCGTATTTCACGCAATCCGTATTCTCGTAGTTGCGATCCGCGAGACGCTTGATGATTTCGCTGCGTTCGGCCTGGGGATCGGCAATCGCGATGAATTGGCAATCATCATGCTGGAAGAAGGCATCGAGGACCTTGCGACCCCGAGGGCCGAGTCCAATGCCCCCGAGGACGATCCGGTTGCTGGGGGCGACGATCCCATCTCTGCCGAGCGCACTGGCCGGGATAATGGTGGGCATGCCAATGGCGGCGACCGCGGCGGTTTTCAGGAACTTACGGCGGGTGGTTTTGGTGCTCATCGGATTCAATGGGTTGCTACTTGGGTTTCCATCCTTGCTGGGCCTCGTGCGATGAACGTTTAATCTGGGCGACCGAGGGCCGAGTTATAGCTGTCGCGACGCGGAGCTATAACAACTGCCAGTCGATTCTAGTATGTCGGGAGATCGTGCCTACTATCTTGGGGGTCTAGATCGTGTACGGCGTGCGGCGCTCGTAGGTGCGGAAGGCGTTGGCTTCGGCGTCATCGCCAAAGTCCTCCGTTTCCGGGTTGAAGGTCACCTTGCGGCCCAGCTTCCAGCTGATCGCGGCCGCGAAGCAGGCCAGGTGACCGTTTCGGGTCACTTTGGAATTGCATCGGGGTTGTTCACGGGTTTTGACGCAATTCAGGAAGTCTCTGGCGTGATTGACCGGATCGGTCCCGGCCATCTTTTCGTAATCCCGTCCTTCAAGAAGCTTGTCGTCGCTGACCGCGAGCACCTCGAAATCACCGGCCTCGACCCAGCCTTCATCGCCCTCGAATTTCACCGGGCAGGAGCCCAGTCCCTTGGTCCACTCTCCTTCGTCCTTGAATCCGGAGAGGCGCATGACGAGCTTAATTCCGTTGTCGTATTTCGCGTGAATCGTGTTGTCGTCGATGGTTTCGTACTCGACCGGGGCGGTTCCGTCGGCGTCTGCCGCCCATTGGCACAAGTCGATGGTGTGCGCCCCCCACTCGGGCAATCGCCATGCGGCGTAGAATCCTGCATGGTTGCGCCACCGGCCTTTGCAGTATTCGGCATTGAAGGGTTTCATTGGCGCCGGCCCCACCCATTTGTCCCAGTTGATTTCAGCCGGATCCGGTTCCGGCTCCTCCGGCAGGGGAGGGAGATAATCCTGGAGTGCGAGAATCCCTGCGTGAACCGAGGTGATGTTGCCCAGTTTTCCGGTTTTCGCGAGGTCCCTCGCCAGCTCAAAGTTGCCCACGTTGCGCCGCTGGGTGCCGGCCTGAAAAACTCGTTGGTGCTTGGTGACTTCATCATCCAATTCCTGGCACTCCTGGATATTCATGGCGCAGGGTTTCTCGCAATAGATATCTTTGCCCGCGCGCGCCGCGAGAATGGATGCCGTGGTATGCCAGCGGTCGCCCGTTGCGATGATGACGGCGTCAATGTCATCCCGTTCCAGGACGGCGGACATATCGTCGTAGGTCACGCAATCGTTGTTTTCATACTCACGATCCGTTAGGCGCTTGATGATTTCGCGGCGTTCCTTCTGAGGATCGGCGATAGCAACGAATTGGCAGTCATCGTGCTGGTAGAAACCTTCGAGGACTTTGCGGCCTCTCGGGCCGAGTCCGATGCCTCCCAGCACGATTCGATTGCTGGGGGCGACGTTTCCGTCGAGACCGAGCGCACGGGCCGGGATGATGGTGGGCATGCCGATGGCGGTAACCGCGGCGGTTTTCAGGAACTTACGGCGGGTGGTTTTGGTGCTCATAGGGTTGTGGTGGTTTGGTTTCGGGGTTTACCGGTCTACACATTTGGGAGGCCTGCTGCGATAAGATTCTCTTCAAAAACGCAACGGTTCATAATACCAGAACGAGGACAACCTACCAATCATTCAAGCATTAACAAGAAGGTGGCGGAGCGGGTGAATTGGGCGAGGCTCTTGACCCCATTTTGTATCCTGGTCACGATAGATTTATGAGATATCGCCATGCAAATTGCCTAATTGTCGGAGCTGTTCTGTCCGTGGGGCTCGTCGTTGGTTCCGCGGCGAGAGACCTGGACCTTCCCAATGCCGACTTTGAAGAAGGGTTGGAGCACTGGACCGACAAGAATCCGCATTTGAAGACTCAAGTTTCGGAAGAAGCTGCGTATCGTGGTGATTACGGTGTTCTTGTGGAAGATGCTGACTTTGACGGCGGCTCAAGTTTGTTGAGTGAGCTCATTCGCGTGCGTCCCGGTGACGAGCTGACGCTTACGTTTTATGGGCGCAACGTGACCGGGGATAGCATGGGGGTATATCTGAAGTTTTTTGATCGTGACGAGGAAGAGCTTGAAGTCCTGAATGAGCATGGTCACGAGAAGGTTTTTTCCACGAAGGTTCGGTCAGAGGATTGGGAGAAGCATGAGTATGAGGCGGAAGTCCCGGAGGGTGCGGCATATGTCGCGGTGTGGTTGCATTCTTACAACTCCGATGAAGTTGTTGCTCATCTCGACGAGTTCACTCTTAGCGAGTGATCCCCGCCGGGGGAAGTGGGGGCAGGGAATGGCCTACGTAATGGGATCGCCTTCCCGTCGCGGACTTTCGAGGGGCGAAAGTGGCTATGATTCGTTGAAGAGAATGTGGGTGCCGCTTTTGCCGGGAACGACGATGTCGTTTTTCCCGTCGCCGTTCATATCGGCGATGCGGATTTGGAGACCGATGCCGGCCTGGCCGCGATGGACTTCTTTCTTGGCGAAGATGTTTTTGTCGGCGTGCCAGCCATAAACATTGATGACGGGGTCTTCGAGGCCCCCGGGGTCTTTCCCAGAATGAGCTTTTACTCGCTTGCCCGTGATGAGTTCGGGTTTGCCGTCGCCGTCGAGGTCTTCCCAGGCCATGGTATGAGGCTGGGAGAATTTTTTGTCGATGGTATGGATGCGCCAGTTGGTGGAACCATCGGCGGCGGGTTCGCGCTGTTGCATCCAGTAGAGTCCGTAGTTGTGGCCGTCGCCCCAGATGACGTCGTTGCGGCCGTCGGCATCGAGATCGACCACGAGCATGGGTGATCCGGCATGGTTCCAAGACCAGTCGGCGTGGTGTACCCAGGGGGTGGTCATGGCATCGTTGGCGGGGCGCTCATACCAGCCGTTCTTGAAGATGACGTCCTCGAGGCCGTCTCCGTTGACGTCGCCGAAGCCCATTCCGTGGCCGTTGGAGATTCCGCTACCGGCTTCGCCGATCACGATTTTGGTGACCTTCGGTTCGGGGCCGGGGGTGATTTTCCAGGCGAGCAAGGGATTATTTTCATCCCAGCTATCGATGATGATCTCTCCTACTCCGTCGCCATCGAGATCGCGCATGCGAGTGTTTTCATTCTTTACGTGTTCGGTGTCGATGAGCTCGTGGACTTTCCAGCGTTGATTCCATTTGCCGGTGGGACCGGGATTTTCATACCACGCGAGTTTGGGGAGCATGAACGCGCCGGAGACGACATCGAGCCATCCATCGCCGTTGACGTCGATGAGGTGTTCGCCGTTGTTTTCCATGTAGTCCGCGCCGAAGGGGAGAATCTTGCGGAGGGGACGTTGAACGAATTCGGGGCCTTCATACCAGAACTCGCCGGCGGTGACGTCGAGGTGACCGTCCTTGTTGATATCGCCGACGGCGCAGCCTTCGTTGTTGTCGACGTGCAGTTGTTTTACTGAGAATTTGACCTGAGGCGGTTTTGGTTTGGCGGGTTTTTTCTGTTGTTGTGCCTGGATGAGTTGGACCAGGGCGAAGCAAGCGGCGAGGAGCATGAGGATGGTATTCTTCATAGGGGTGGTGTGAGGCTTTTGTCGGAGGTTCGTTGAGTGGGGTAACGCCCCCTTAGTCAACGTAGTATATTGAATTCACTTTCAAAACTCGTGCTTAACGCTTGCAAGCCCTGTCCTCCGAAGCACGTCGGGGCAGGGGGGTGCTACTATCGTCGCGACAGTCCTCGGGTTGAGGGGGGGATGACTCCTATGCTGGGAAGCCGTAGGAGGCGCGGTAGTCGCGAGTGAGCCATTTTGGGTCGCCGGTGCCGTCGGCGAATTGGTTCTTGTCGGGGTCCCATTTCAGATCGGTGTTGTATTGATAGGCGATATTCATGAGGTGGCAGCAGATCGCGGAGCCTCCTCCGACGATTTCATCCGTAATTGGTTTTTGGCGGCTGGCGACGCATTCGAGGAAATCGGAGACGTGGCTCGAGCTGTTGTAGAGCTTAATATCGGCGTCCTCGAGGAACTCGCGTTCGGCCAAGGTGTATTGTGATGTCACGGACTTGCCGCCTTGTTCGAGCGCCGAGTATTTGACTTCGCCGTCGAGCGTGAGCGCGAACTTGCCGCGATTGACCTGGACAAGGCCTTTGCTGCCGTAGAACTCGATACCGACTCCATTGTCGTGGGTCAAAGTGATGCCATTGGCGTATTTGAATGTGCAACCGCGTTGAGCCTCGGGGTCTTCCGGGGCGATGATCTCAACGGGTCCGGAGCCGTCCATACCGAGGCCCCACTGGGCGATGTCGAGGTGGTGAGCGCCGAAATCGGCAACCATGCCGTTGCCGAACTCGCGATAGGTGCGCCAGCGAGGGAAATGGTCGTGCAGGCCGCGAGGGCTGAGGATGGAGTTGTAGGGGCGCATTTCGGCGGGACCGACCCAGCGATCCCAGTCGAGGCCGGGCTCCATTTCTTCCTCGGGAAGGTCACAGGGGATACCCGGTCCGCCGAAGGAGCAAACCACGCGCTCGATCTCGCCGATGACGCCGTTGCGGACGAGTTCACAGGCGACGCGGAACTCTTTGGAGGAGCGCTGCATCGATCCGGTCTGGAGAATGCGGCCGGTCTTTTCGACCTCATCCATGACGGTGACGGCCTCGAAGATATTGTGGGTGAGGGGTTTCTCACAGTAGACGTCTTTCCCTGAGCGCAGTGCGGCGACGGTGGGAATGGCGTGCCAGTGGTCCGGGGTTGCTATGCAAACGGCGTCGATGTCGTCGCGAGCGATGATATCTTCGTAATCGTTTGTCGCGACGCACTCGATGTCTAGATTGTGCTCGACGTTGTAGGCATCCACGTTCTTCTTGGCATCCTCGCGGCGGGTGGTGTCGACATCGCAGACGGCAACGACGTGGGAGCCGTGACTTTGGAAGTTTCTGACAAGTCCCCGGCTCATTTTGCCCATGCCGATGAAGCCCATCCTGAGCGATTCGAGCTCGGCGGCGGATTTCTTGGCGGCGTGGAGACCGTTTGGGAGGATGAGCGGGGCGAGGGCGGCCCCGGAGGCGGTCTTAAGGAATTTGCGTCGAGTGGTATTCATGGCGGCTAAAATCGGCTATCGATTCAGGTCGTGGAGAGTTTAAGGGATTGGGACATTGGATCAAGGGAGGGCTTAAAGAAGGCGAAATTTTATCAGCGCCAGCCTTCTCAACCTCAACCTTGCCTGACGATGGCAAACCGTTACTCTAGGGGCTATGCCCCCGGAGGAACCAGAGGCCGACGCCTCCGTCCGATACACGACGGAGACTCTCATGCCGCAGGTATATGAAGAACTTCGGCGCCTGGCTGCTTACAAGATGCGGCATGAGAACCCGGGCCAGACCATTTCCGGAACGGCCCTGCTCCATGAGGCCTATATCAAGTTGAGTAAGGAATCCGATGGGCCCAAGTGGGCCAATCGGAAACAGTTTTTCAGCGCTGCCGCCGAAGCCATGCGACGTATTCTCATTGATCGCGTCCGCGCCAAGCAGGCCGTCAAGCGGGGCTCAGATTATCAACGCGCAGAAGTTGATGAGAGTAACATCGCCGCCCCCGCACCTGACGATCAGCTGATGGCCGTCAATGACGCCCTCGAGGCTTTGGACCGCGCGGATCCGGACAGCGCCGATCTTGTGAAGCTTCGGTATTTTGCCGGGCTCACCCTCGAAGAGATTGCAGAGACGATGGGATCATCCGTGAGCACGCTGACCCGCCAGTGGGCCTATGCGCGCAGTTGGCTGGAGGATCGTCTTGCTTCGGATTCATAGGGAATCGTCAGAAAATTGGAACTACTTGAGCAATTCCGGGTGGAATTGACGCGTTATCAGCAAGACCCAAAGTGATTGCGTCGCAAGCCAACCAGCCGGAAACGGATGAAAAGGAAATATTTCTCCGAGCCCTCGAGATTGAGGACGTCGGTCGGCGCGCCGATTATCTCGATGAAGCCTGCGGCGCGGACGAGAAAGTGCGCATTCGTGTAGAGCGGCTTCTTTCGCTGAATTCCCAGCGTGAAGGAGATATCCTAGACGCTGTCAGCCGCGAGAATCTCGAGATCGAACGAGGTCAGCTCGCCGTGGAACTGGCAAAGGAAGACACGTTTCTCGATGAGCTCGGCAGCGGGGAGATCAAGCGGATAGGGGACTACGATCTCCTTGACGAGATTGGCCGGGGCGCCATGGGCGTGGTATACCGGGCGCGGCAGCGCAGCCTCAGCCGCGAGGTCGCACTCAAGATCATTCTTGGTTCTTCGCTCGTGTCCGACGCGGAACGAGAACGCTTCAGGGTTGAAGCGGAATCTGCGGCCCGTTTGAACCACGCGAACATTGTGCCCATTTACGAGGTTGGGCACCACGACGACTGTGACTATTACAGCATGGCCCTTATTAAGGGCGGGACGCTTGGGGACCGGATGAAAGGCGACTCTCTTGAGCGTCGTGAGGCGGTTGCGCTCGTAGCCACGGTCGCTCGCGCTATTCACGCCGCCCATCGGCAGGGCATCATTCACCGCGACTTGAAGCCCGACAACATTCTTATCGATGAAGAGGGGGATCCTCACATTGGGGATTTCGGTCTCGCCTGCCGGTTCGAGCAGAACAGCACCCTGACGTTGTCCGGCCAGATCATGGGAACGCCGCAGTACATGGCACCGGAACAGGCAGATGCCACGGTCGCGCCGATCACCATCGTCGCAGACGTCTATGGAATAGGTTCCATCCTTTATGAGTTGCTCACGGGCGCGCCAGCGTTCCGCGGTGATTCTGTTCTGCAGACCCTTAGATTGGTCAAGGAAGAGCCGCCAAAACCGCTTCGTCAGCGAGACCCGTCGATTGATCGCGACTTGGAAACCATGGTCTTGCGTTGCCTGGAGAAAAAGCCGGCCGACCGCTACCCATCCGCGGAAGCCCTCGCGATGGACTTGGAAGCATGGCTTGATCACCGGCCAATCGCCGCACGTCGGCCCGGCACTATGGAACGAGCGGCCAAATGGGCACGGCGCCGCCCCGTTCATGCTGCCCTGCTTGGAACTGTTATTCTCTTCCTGCTCGTGCTCGGCATCGGTGGCCCCATCAATGCCCTTCACCAGGCAAATCTCCGCAACGATGCCGAGCTTGCTCGCAAGGACACCGACAAGGCGCTGCAAAAAGCCGAGAAAGCGCACAACGATGCGTTGGAACAGCTTGCGCGAAACGAGCAGCTTCTTTACGCCAACGACATGCGCGATATTCCCGACGCCATTGCGACCGATCAAACGCAAAACTTTTCTCCTTTCCGCAGGCTCAACAGCTGGAACGGCTCCAAGAAAAAGCATCTGCGGGATTGGGAATGGTTCTACCTTGCCTCCCTTGCGCACCACCGCCCGGTCGCCCACGGGGGACACGTCCCGCTCATCAGGGCGAACCTGAAGATCAATCCCGCCGGGGATCTCGTGGCAGTGCAGTCGCAGCAGTTCAAGCACACGTTCGTGCGCGACACTCATATCGGTCTGATGAGGCACATCGTCGACAAGCAAAGAGATCGCCCGCACCGGGCGCTCGCCTGGAACGGGTCGGGCGACAGGATCGCCATCGTTTCGAATTCCGGAGAGGCCATGATTTTTTCTACCGACGGCTGGGATGGATGGGAGGCCGACGCGGCGAATAGGCTTTTTCGGTTCCGTGATGCATCGGACCTCCTGGAAATTGACTGGTGCCATCACACTGGCGATCTCGCCATTTACCGGGCAGACAATGTCCTCGAGATATGGGCAGCGCCCAATCGCAAGGATTTCGATCTGCGAAAAGCCGTTCTACTGGATACGCCTGAGTTGCTGAAGCTCGCCTGGAGTCCCGATGGGACGCACCTCGCCGGAATCGGCAAGTCGCGTGAGGCCTATATCTGGAAGACGGACGAGATTGCGAGAGATCCCGTTGTCCTCAAGGGACATGAACGTTGGATTCTCGGACTGGCTTGGAAACCCGACGGTAGCACGATTGCCACTTCGGATCGCGACGGGAGAATCTTTCTCTGGAACCGCGAAGGGACGCGAACCCATCAGCTGATTGGGCACGAAGGATCCGTAAAAGACCTGGTTTGGAAACCGGATGGATCTGCACTGCTCAGCTGCGGGATGGATGGAACCATTCGGGTTTGGGATCCGGTGACGTCAACCAACGAAATCATGCTCGAGGTCGACGAGGGCATCATCGCAATCGACTGGAGTGCCAAGGACGAGGCCATCGCCATTATGCGTGAAAGCGGACGTTTCGAGATTCATCGCTCGCACACTCCTTCGCCGTCGCGCCGACTCGTCGAGTCAGATTCACCGATTGGAGCCGTGCTCTGGAGTCCAGACGGCCAGTTTCTATCCTATGCCGGCGAAGGAGGAATCCAAATCCTGGACGCCCGGACGGAAGCCTTCGAACCCGTCTTTGAGACGCTGCGCCCTGGCGTTTTCCACGCTTGGAATCCAAAGAAGGGTCAATTTGCAACGCTCACCGCTATGGGAAAACTCAGGATCGCCGACACAGACGACTGGGTCTTCTCGGAACCGCGCCGGATTTGCGATGCGCCTCCTCTCGGCCTCGCTTGGAGCCCTGACGGGACCCGGCTGGCGACGCTCGAGTCCGACCGGTCCATCAATATCTGGGACGACGAGGGGCAAGAACTTGTTGGTGAGCTCCGGGATAAAGATGGGCCCACGGAAATCCGCGGGATGCGATGGCACCCGGACAGCCGGCATATCATGGTCTACGGTGACCCGGTCTACTACCGGGGCTGGGATACCAAAACGGGAAAGTCCGTTTTCAATAATGTCCTGATCTTTAAGGATACCATGAGTGGCACGTTAGAGTGGCATCCCCACGACGGGTCCTACGCTGCGGGAAACTCCGCAGGGGAAATCCACATCTGGGAGTGGCCCAAGCGGAGCGGCCGAAAGGAGATTTTTGCCCACTCCGGCCCCATCCGCGCCCTCGCGTGGCACCCGGACGGAAATCGACTCGCCAGCGGCGGCCCAGACGGTGAAGTCCGGATCTGGAATCACCGGCTCAATGAGTGGACTCTGAAATTCGAGGAGCAGTCGGGACCTGTTACCTCGCTGGCCTGGAGCCCGGACGGGCAGCGCCTCGTTTCGTCCAGCGAAGATGGAACCATCTGGCTCTGGGACGCTTCGTGGGGATACGAGACCGAAGATCACCGGGATTGATCGCGCCGTTTTCGGATGGCATCGGCGACAGGGCGGTTTGGGCCTGCCAATGCCATGCCGCGGCACTTTCAGAGGCAAAAAGTCGCTGATGGAGGGTGCCTCAAGCGACTGTTTAACTCATTGAAATTGAGTTAATTGAAACTTTTTTAAGCCTTGATGAGCAACTTTTGCCGGGTATTCCGCGCTACTCGGTAACCATGAAAATATCGCTCATCCACGCCCCCCTCCCAGCCGCCATCTGTGTCACCGTCCTCGCGGGGCTGTTGACCCTGTTACCTGCCGTTCGAGCCAACACGCTCTACGTCGATGCCGCCGCCAATGGAAACAACAACGGGAACTCCTGGACCAACGCCTACCCCACGCTCCAATACGCGCTCGCCAACGCGACGAGCGGCGACGAAATCTGGGTCGCGGCGGGCACCTACTATCCAGACGAAGGAACCGGCCAGACCAACGGCGCCCGTAGTTCCACTTTCCAGCTCGCCAGCGGGGTCGCCATTTACGGCGGGTTCCCCGCGGATGGTTCGGCCAGTACCTTGAGCGACCGCAAGCCGGCGCCTCATCGCACCATCCTCTCGGGCGATCTCGATCAGGACGATGTGGATGGCGTTCCTGATGATGACAATGCCTACCACATCGTCACCGGCACCGGCACCGACGATTCGGCGCGCCTTGACGGGTTCACCATCGTGGGCGGCAAGGCCTCCGGTGGCGGCAACAACGCGCACGGTGCGGGTCTCTACTGCAATCCGGGGAACCCCACTATCGCCAACTGTTCCTTTGTCGGGAATGCCTGCAACCAGGACGGGGCCGCCGCGTATTTCCGAAATTCGAACCAGGCCGACTTCGTCAACTGCGGCTTCCAGGGCAACGCGGCCGGCGACAAGGGCGGCGCCATCTACAACAACGACACCGATCTTCATTTCGTGAATTGCTCTTTCCAGGGCAACGACGCGGTGGACGAGGGCGGTGCCATTTACAACACCGGCGCAGCGATGGACTTGGCGAACTGCATCATCTGGAACAATCGCGCCGACGGCTCGACCACCGATATTTCATCCTCGGTCTTCAATCTCGGCACGACGCCCGTCTTCACGCACTGCCTCGTCGACAATTCCCGTAATGATCAAAGTGTATGGCGCGGAGGCATTGGCCAGGACAACGGCGACAACATCGACGTCGACCCGGAGATCGCGGCCGAGATCGATCCCTCCCAGTCCCCGGCTGTTGGCGGCGTGCTCTTTCTACAGCGTGGTTCACCCGCCATCAATGCCGCTGACGGCTCGCTCAACAGCGAATCGATCGATCTCGCCGGAAACAACCGCCAGATCGGCAGCGGCATGGAGCTGGGGGCGTACGAGTTCCGCGTCATGTACGTCGATCCCACGGCGGCGGGCAATGGTTCAGGAACGGGCTGGATCAACGCCTTCAACGATCTCCAGACCGCCTTAGCGGATTCGGCCTCAGAGTACCGGGTCGCCGAGGGAATCTACTATCCCGACGAAGGTTTCGGGCAATCCGACGACGATCGAGGGTCAACATTTCGCGTTCCCAACGGCGCTGTCGTCCTGGGAGGCTTTCCCGCCGGGGGCGGCGGGCTCTCGACGCGGGATCCCATTCTCCAGCAATCTGTTCTCTCCGGCGATCTCGCTCAGGATGACTCCAACGGCGGCACGAGCGAGAACGCGCTACACGTGGTGACCTTCAGCAATGCCGGACCTGTCACCACGCTCGATGGCTTCGTCGTCTCAGACGGTCTCGCCAATGGCGTTGATCCGAATCGAAATGGGGGCGGTATGTTCATATCGGGATGCTCGCCTCAGATTACGGACTGTCTTTTCAAGGACAACAGTGCTGATCAGTTTGGCGGCGGTCTCTTTCTCGAGGAAGCTCCTTTAACGGTCGTGTCCAATTGCGTTTTCCGGGAAAACACCGCGAACACTGGCGCGGGTGTGTTTGTTGCAACGCCAAACAATTCCCCAATTGCCGTTCCCACCCTTCTCGGCTGCATCTTTGAAGGAAACATGGCAAACGTTTTCGGGGGTGGGTTGGCGAATCTCGCCATCGATACCCGAGTGATCAATTGCGTGTTCAAGGGAAATTACGCATCGAGTGCCGGCGGAGCCGTACGCAACAGTGCTTCCGACGCACTCTACGTGAATTGCTCGTTCCAGGGGAATAGCGCGGGTAATGCCGGCGGCGCGATCGACAGCAGGCAAACCTCAGCCCCGACCTTCCGCAATTGCATCGTCTGGCACAACCGAAAGGGGATGGTGACGACCGATGCCGAATCATCGGTCAGTGCATCCACGAATTCGTCCAATTCTTTTACCCACTGCCTCGTCCAGAACATCCACCCGGCCGGCGTTGGAAATCTCGACGGAACGGATATGCTGAATGATCCCCGCTTTCTCTCCGAGGCTAATCCCGCGCTTGCGCCGTCCACGGGCGGCAGCCTTCGGCTCCAAAGCACTTCTCCTCTGCTCAACATTGGTGACAACGCGGCTAACACCGAATCGAACGATCGCCTTGGGCGCACGCGGGTCGTCAACGGGACTATTGACCTCGGCGCTTACGAGTTTCAGGGCATTCGCTACGTCGATGCCGCCATCAGTGGGGGCAGCGCGGATGGTTCGACCTGGTCGAACGCCTACGCTGATCTTCACTCCGCCATCGCCGACGCGCCTTCCGAAATCTGGGTGGCCGAGGGCAACTACTACCCCGATGAAGGCCCAGGACAGACCGATGGGGATCGAAGCTCGACTTTCCCCCTCATCACTGGCGTCTCGATCCTTGGAGGCTTTCCCGCGGGAGGCGGCGACGGGACCTTTGCCGCCCGGGCCCACGGGACATTTGTCACCACGCTATCGGGTGATCTTTCCGAAGACTTCGATTTGAGCGGCACGGGCGACAACGCCTTCCATGTCGTGACCGGATCCGGGGCTGACAGCGGAGCCCTGGTCGACGGTGTCACCGTTACGGCCGGCCGCGCTGATGGATCCGAGGGCGACAATGCCGGTGGCGCGCTTTATTGCCTCATGGGTTCTCCATTGATCGCAAATTGCCAATTCAAGACCAACTTCGCCAGCATCTTCGGAGGCGCCCTCTACCTTGTGCAGAGCGAGCCGACCTTCGTCAACAGCACATTCGCCGCCAACGAGTCGGGCGCGGTGGGCGGCGTGCTCTACGCGAGTTTTTCCGACGCCCGGTTTATCAATTGCGTCTTCCAGGGAAACTATGCCGCCTCCCTCGGCGGTGGCCTCTACCTCTCGTCTTCCTCGCCTCTCATCATCAACGGCACCATGCAGGGCAATCACGGGGACTCGCAGGGTGGTGCCATTTTCTGCACGGGAACAGACTCTGAGCCGTCCCTGGTCAACACCATCATCTGGAACAATCGCAGCGGCGCATCGACCTCCTCGGACACGGCCTCCATTCGCAGCGGCACGCCGACGTTTTCGCACTCTCTCGTTCAGGGCTATGATCTCAGCGGATCGGGCAACAACTTCGATGGCACGGACGCCGCGAACAACCCGCTTTTCGGCTTTGAAACCAATCCGCTCCAGGCGCCCTCGCTCTTCGGAAACCTTCGCCTCACCGCGTCGTCTCCCATGATTGATATCGGCGACAACGGCGCCAACATCATCGCGGTCGAACTTGACGAGTTTCCCCGCATTCTCGACGGTGACTTGAACGCCGTCGCGACGATCGACCTTGGCGCATATGAGTTTGCCGGTCCTGTCGCTCAGAATCCCGTGCAGAACCTTGAGGTCCTGTCCCCCGACAGCGGTTCCATTGATCTCGCGGCCGAGTTTTCCGGTGTCGTTCCCGGGACATTCCAGTTCATCTTTGTCAGCAACAGCGACCCGGGTCTCATCACGTTCCACGGCATCCAGCCGAACGGGGTGGCCGATTTGAGTTTCTCCGGCTTGGGCACGGCCACGATTGTCTTCGCCGCCTCCAACGGCCGTTACACCACCCAACTCAGCGTAACCTACACCCTGAGCCTGCCCGAGATTCTCTACGTCGACCAGAGCGCTCCCGCGGGCGGGAACGGATACACCTGGAATACCGCCTTTAGGCACCTGCAGGACGCGCTTGGGGCGGGGTTCGGCAACGAGTTCATCCACGTCGCAGAGGGCATCTACTACCCCGATGAAGGCAGCGGACAGGTCGACAACGATCGCGACAGCACCTTTCTCATTGCCGATGACCTCCAACTTTTCGGAGGTTTCCCGACCGGGGGCGACGATCTCGCCAACCGGGACTCGGTTGCATTCCCCACCATTCTCAGCGGCGACCTGCAAGGGGACGACGTCACAGCCGGAAACGCGGACAATGCCTACCAGGTGGTCACGGTGGACGATGGCGATGCCTCCAATTTCATCAATGCCGGCATCGTCGGCTTCACCATCGAGGGCGGCCTCGCGGATACCAACGATGGAAACGGCAATCACAATGGGGCGGGCATCAACAGTCGCGAGAACCTGGGGCTCGACGAGCTCATCCTGAAGTACAATTTCGCCACGGGGGTGGGAGGTGCGCTTTACCAGGGCGACGGCACTGCGTTGATCAACAACTGTCTCTTCGACAACAATACCGCGGCGGCAAACGGAGGCGGGGGAGCCATTCGCCATGAGGGCGAGGGGCTTGATTTGATCGGTTGTAACTTTTCGAATAATCGAGCCACCAGACGCAGCGGCGACGGCGGCGCTATTCGAACCAATGACGCCCTCTTCTTCAACCTGTGGGGCTGTTCCTTCAACGGCAACAGTGCCGGGGACAAGGGCGGCGCGATCTTCAACCAAGGCACCTCCGGCTTGATGGGTGCGTGTACCTTTCGCGAGAACGCCGCCGCCTCCGGCGGTGCCTTGGCCAGTGTCGACAGTCTGTTCGACGTCGACAAATGTCTCTTCGAAGGCAACACGGCCTCCGTTGGTGACGGGGGCGCCATCCACTTTGACAACATCGGCCCGTCCGAGATGTACAATTGTGCCTTCCAGGGGAATAGGGCGGCGTCTCTTGGCGGCGCCGTTTACAACGAGGATTCCGCGCTGTTCACCGTGAATTGCAGCTTCCAGGGCAATGCCGCCCAGATCGCTGGCGCCATTGCCATTGTCAACGTCGTTCCCACCTACCAGAACTGCATCTTCTGGAACAATGCCCAAAGTGGCGACACCACCGGGATGGGCGCGTCTATCGTGTGGGACACGGCGTCCCCCGGTTTCTCGAACTGCCTCGTGCAGAACTGGACGATCCAGGATCTCAATGCCAGCCCAGGCAGTGGCTCCGGTAACATGGACGGAACGGATCTCGCGAATAATCCGCGCTTCATTCGCGAGACCGATCCCCTCAACGCCCCGCAGGCCGGCGGCGATCTGCGCCTGCAATCCGGCACGCCGGCGTACAATGCCGGGAACAACGGATTCAACGATCGCACCGTCGATCTTGCGGGGAACACCCGCCGGCAGAACGGCACTATCGACCTCGGCGCATACGAACGGGGAGTCATTTACGTTGACCCCGCGGGGGGGCCGACGCGCAATGGCAGGAGTTGGGGGACCGCCTTCCTCACTCTCCAGGACGCCCTCGCCGGAGCCAACCAGGGGCAGCACATCTGGATCGCCGCGTTCACCTATTATCCCGACGAAGGAACCGGCCAGACGAACGATGCGCGGAGCTCGACTTTCCTCATCGACAGTGATCTCAAGCTCTATGGCGGCGTCCCCGCGACCGGGAGCGACTTCGATAGCCGCGCCCCCGAGACCTGGGTCACCACCCTCTCGGGCGACCTCCGGCAGGATGACGATACGACCGGCATCGCCGACAATGCCTATCATATCGTCACCATCAACGACGGCGACGATGCAAGCTTTGCCGAGGTCCTCGCCGACGGCGTCACCATCACCGCAGGCCATGCCAACTTGAACGACGGCAACGGCAACCACGAGGCTGCGGGCATCGACAATCGCGAAAATCTCACCCTCAAGCAAGTCATCGTCAGGGACAACATTGCCACCGACCGGGGCGCCGGACTTCTGCTGCGCCACGGCGCCTCGGAAGTTCACGACTCGACGTTCTCCAATAACGAGTGCAGAGGCAGCGGCGGCGCGATCCGGATGAACAACGGCACTTCTCTCGTCGTGAAGGGAAGTGACTTTATCGCCAACAAGGCCTCGGACTTCACGGGGGACGGCGGCGCCATCTTGAAGAATAATACCGCCGCACTTTCCGTCTTCGAGTCCAATTTCAGCGAGAACAGCGCGGGCGATAACGGCGGCGCCGTTTACAGCGGTGGCGTCGCCTCCGGCGACGACCCCTTGGTCGACTTTACCAACTGCTCCTTCCAAGGGAACATGGCCCGCGATGGGGGCGCGATTTACAACAACTCCATCTCGCCGATTTTTGAAAGCTGCTTGTTTTCCGGAAACAGCGGCAGTCTCGGCGGCGCCATGGTCAACGGTTTGGGATCCTCGCCCATCCTTGTGAATTGCACGCTTTCAGGTAACATCGCCGGCCAGATCGGCGGCGCGATTTGCAACGTCGACGACTCCTCGTCCACGTTCGCCAACTGCATCCTGTGGAACAACGCTGAAGCCAACCTGACCACAACCCCGGGAGCGTCCATCGCGAGCATCACCATCTCCAGCGTCTCCGGCTCGAGCACCTCGGGCCCGGCTCCCACCTACTATCATTGCCTCGTCGCCAACTGGGACGGTCCTACTCTCAACGCCAGCGGCGACGGCGGTTTCCTCAACATGGACGGAACCGATGCGGCCAATGACCCGCGCTTCACGGCATCGCTTGATCCCTTTTCGGCCCCGTCCATTGATGGTGACTTCCATCTGACCAACACTTCGCCCGGTCTCGAGCGCGGGGCCAACGAGGTTGTCACCACCACCGATCTCGACGGCAACGCGCGCATCCAGGGCTGCCTCGTCGACCTGGGCGCTTACGAGCACGCCACCAATATACCCCGGGCCTATTGCGACTGGATCGCCGCGCTTTATCCCGGTGAAACCGATCCCGACATCATCGGCATTCTCGCCGATCCCAACGGCGATGGCATCTCCAACGGTCAAGCGTTCATTGGTGGCGCCAACCCTCTTGGACAGACCGGCTCTTCAGGCACGGACCTGACAACTTCCTACACGGAGCACAGCGATGCCACATCGCTACTCCCGGAGATTCTGGTCAGTTTCGATCTTGAAACGTGGGAGGAAGTTTCCGCTATCCCTTCAGGGGTTACCTACACGGAGTCGCTCACGGACCCCCTCGAGCAGTCGGTCACGATCGACACCACGGAGCATCGCAACGCCTTCCTTAAGCGTGCATTTACGCCCTTCCCGGCGCCCTGAATACCGGGCCCAGAAGGAAAATTGCGAATTGGATGGTCGGGATACGAGTCATGGTCTCACTGAATTCTTACCGTCTGAGTAAAGGCTCCGTTCTGGGCGACATCCCAGACTTCGAATCGAACCCAGGTGCGATCGCTTAGGTCGATCGTGTGGTTGATCAGTTGTTCGTCGCCAAAGGCGCCGGTATCGGAAAGGTCGATGCGTTCGCGGAAGATCACGTCGCCATCGCCGCTGATAATCTCGGCAAAGGAAAGGGGGAAGGTCCATTTCAGCTCGGCGACGATGTCGACGGCACCCGCGTTGGAGGCGGGAATCTGTGAGGGGAACTCCTTTCCGTTGTAGGTCAGGGACCGAATCAAAACCTCCCCGGTGCCGGAGAAATACTGACGCGTTCTCAGGGCGTCCAGAACCGGGGCCCAGCCATTGTTGAACTTGGGAACGTTGGCGAGTTTCAAGTAGTTGACGTTGTTGTGGCCGTAGAGTTCTGAGGCCGCGTTTAGTTTGAAGAGATCGGCCTCGGCTAGGATTTGTTTGTGTTGGCCCCATTGATTCATGTCGTCGAGCAGGTCGAGGACGCGTCTTCCGAGTCGATCATCCGAGTAGTTTGCGGGCATGGCTTTCCAAGCAGCGCCCAGGAAAGTCGGCGACGTGTAGTAGTCTTCTTCCCGGTAGCGATCGGGATAACCGGTTGAGCCCTTGATGCGCGGGTGAGCCGTCCACACCAGCGCCTCTTCCTTTTCGGCGAGTCGGAGCATGTCTTCGGCGGAGTTGATAAAGTAGACGGTTCCAAGCTCGGGATCGTTTCGTTCGAAATCGGGGAACTTACCGTTCACCATTTGCTGTTTTTGTTTCCGCAGGGATTTCTTGTCCGGCCAATCCCAGTAGACGGGTCTCGGGAAGAAGGAGATCCAGTGTCCTCCGAGATGAACGTTCGGTTCCTCTCCGGGAAGGATGAGAATTTCATCGTCGGAAAGGCGGGCGCATTCCCGGTGGAGCACTTGGAGCTCCGGATATCGACTTAGACCGGTGTTGGGGCCCCCGTGAAACTCGGCGAGATGGACGATGTCCATGCCGATTTCTTTGAAGCGCTTCACAAATAAGGGAAGTTCAAAAGCTTCGGGGATCGAATCGGTCTCCTGTTCTTGCTGCGCCATGATCAGCTCGCGCGCATGCCACATGTGATAGTGGGAGGAGAAGGTGCGGTAGCCGTCGAGCTCGGGATAGCGATCGTGGTTGGTGTAGGCGGCGATTTCCTCAAGGCAGACTTGGGCGGGTTGATCGGAGATGAGGAGGAAGAGGTCGAGGTGCTGGCGGCTGTTGGGCGGACAGTCCACCCAAGGGCGATAGCGGCCGTCGCCAAGAGGTGGTTGGCGGATGCCGGCCTCGATGGTTCCGTCTTTCTTCCTCCAGGCGAAGTTAAAGCCGACGTTTTCGGCAAAATCGAGCGGCGGCAGGAATTTGTGGGGTGGGGGAAATATCCCGACAGAGCCTTCGGCCGTTTGCAGGGCCACCGTCCGGTACTTTGCTTGAAGCAGGCCCTCTTCCACTTTTCCGATCAACGGGGAGATAGCGGGATCAAAGCCTCCTCGACCGAGGCCGTCGGTTCGTTTGACTTCGATTTGTGGGGCAGGGTGATAGTCGACCATTTGATCGCGAGGGATTGTGTTTTGAGTGCCGCCAGCGATATGGTAGGTCAGGCTCGTGATTTGGTCGGCCGGACTGCCGAGGCCCGCGCGATAGAGGATGGCCCGGTTCTTTTTTGGCGTGGAAACGATGGCTTCCAGTTGGATGAGAGGGGAGTGAGCGAAAAATGTTAACTGGAGTTCGCCCGAGAAGTCGTCTCCGGTCAATTTCGACAAGCGCAGGTGGGCCCGGTTTTCGAGGATTTCGGTATGGACTGAACTAATAGCGAGGCGCAGCGGGAATTCGTCGTAACCGCGTTCGTCCACTTTGTCGAAAAAGGTATAGGGACCTTCGTCATTGGCTTCGCGTTCGCCGACGAACAGTTGCCAGACCGGGGCGCTGTCCAGAAGAATGGTTTTGGGTTCGGCGGTTCCGGACTGAATCTTGATGGCTTGGAGGAGGCGTTCAGGATTGGTGAGCGATAGTTGAACCTGTCCCCGGTTCGTTTCATCGATCGGCCAATCAATGGTCAGCTGATCATCCGTTTCGCTGATTTGAAAGTGGCGACTCTTTCCGGATTGCGAGACGTCAACGTTTTGGGCGACGGCCGTGGGGAGGTTGTGGAGGCAGAAAATCGCCAAGCAAGTCGCCAACAGGGATCGGAGGGTTGGATGCGGATTCATGTTTGCCGTGTGCATGGCAGAAGCGAGTTTTCCTATCAACGGAATCAGGATAAAACCATTGTACACTATTTTTCCCTCGAAGGAGATACCGAGATGCAACAGGATTGCTGAATGGACGCGCTCAAATGTCTCCTTGTGTCACTCGCGTTGGTGTTGGTTGTCGTCATTTCCATGACGCAGGCTGCGGAGGAGGTCCGCGAGTGGAAAACGGCAGACGGGACGCGAACCTTACAGGCTGAATACGTGAGTTCCGGGGATGGGAAAGTGACGATCAAGCGAAGCCAGGACGGAAAGACGTTTACGATCGAGCTCGATACTCTCTCGGAGGAGGATCGGGAATGGGTGGGAGCGAAGGAGAAGGAGATCGCGGCGAGCGGCCCTCGGGAAGTGAGTGAGAGATTCGCCGATCTGATCTCCGGTGAATGGGAGCGCACGGAAGGGCACGGCTTGCAATACCGGATATATGGGGATCGCAAGCTGCGGCGCTCCGAGGAAGGAGGCTATCCGTTGGTGGTTTACCTGCACGGAAGGACCATGGACGTGATGACGGACGACGAGCCTTGGTTGGCGCGCGATTTTTCGAACGAAGAAAACTACCGGGACCGCAGTTGTTTCATTATTGCCCCACAGAATCCGGATCACATGGGATGGAACGGCGAGAAAGCCGACGGCGTTGTCGCGATCGTGAAAGAGTTGATCGAGGAGCTTCCGGTCGACGCGAAGCGCGTTTATCTCACCGGTTACTCGATGGGTGGCTTCGGGACTTTTCGCATCATCGCCGACGAGCCAGAACTCTTTGCGGCGGGCGTGCCCGTGGCGGGCGGCGGAAGCCCGGGGACGGCGTCGACGATCAAGCACGTTCCGTTCTGGGTGTTTCACGGGGCGAAGGATCCCACCGTGGACGTTTCCAAGAGTCGAGATATAGTGGAAGCGTTGAAGGGTGAGGGTGTCGATGTGAAATACACCGAATACCCCGACGGCGATCACGGCATCGCCGGCCAGGTCTACGCTGACAAGGAAATGCACGAGTGGCTCTTTGAACAGAGCCGCTGAGGGGCGGGCCCTTACGCTGAGCCTCGGAGTCTCGTGAAGTCGGCTTCCCACGTCTGTGCCTCCTTGATGTGAGCTGGCGAAGTCCGGTGCACCAGAAGGCGATGGCATTGATTGAAGCGCATGAACGCGGATAATTCCTCTCCGAGCGCTGCGAGGAAGGCGTCGGTCTTCGCTAGCCATGGCTCGAGTGCAAGGTGATGAATATGGAAGATGGACTGCTTTCGATCGACTTTGCAATCCATGCGGGCGACGAGCCGGCCGTCCCAGAGCACCGGGAGCGAAAAGTAGCCGTAGCGCCGCTCGGCAGCGGGAAGGTAGCATTCGATCAGGTAGTCGAACCCGAAAAGCGCCTGCATGCGCTGGCGCTGGATGACGAGGTTGTCGAAAGGGGAGAGGATTTTTGCCTTGCCGCGACTCAGGCGGTTGCTGAGGAGTTTCAGTGAATCGGGAAGGGCAAAGTAGTCCTGATCTCCGACGCGAACGCGGCTGATTTCTCCCGTCGACTCCATTTCTTCCATCACCCTCGTGACGGCCTGTTTTCTCCCTGCCAGTAGGTAGGCCACTTCGGGAGCGCGTCCCAGCCCGTTGGCTTGCAAGTAGTGGGTCACGAGGTGGCGGGCGTATTCCTCTTCTCCGGGCTCGGTTGTGTCGGTGCCCACGGGCAGCACTCGCTCGGTGAGATCGTAGACCTTGTGAAAGTTTATCCTGTGTGAGCACATCAGGTCTCCTTGCATGAAAAGATTCTCGAGCGCGCGCTTGGCGGGCTTGGTTTTCCATTCGCCGGCTTTCTTGGCGCCTTCATGCTCGAAGTCTCGCGCCATTAAGGGACCTTCGGTGGAGATGCGTTCGAGCACCGCCTTTTCCATCTTCGCATCCCGTTCAAACCAGTGTTCCTGGTCGCCCCGCGCGAGGGCCTTCTTGCGGGGCAGGCTGAAGCGATAGTCTCGCATGGGCAGGTAGGCCGCGGCGTGAGACCAGTATTCGAAGACCTGTCCGTGTTCCACGAGATCATCGAGTTGGGAGGGCCGGTAGCGGGGATTGCGGTTCCAGAGCGTGTGGTGGTGGGCCCGCTCGACGACCGAGATCGTGTCGATCTGGATGTAGTTGAGGCGCTCGATCGCGGCGAGCGTGGCCTCGGTGGCGGTGCCGGAAGCCTTGGTCGGCGGGAGCGCTTGGGAGAGCAGTACCAGTTTCCGCGCTTCTTGGATGGAGAGGGAGTCCGTCACTGGGTCAGTTTACTCCAACGGATCGGCGAGATCGACTTCGTGCTCACGCGTCGCACCGAATTAATGAATACTCGGCTCTGCACCTATTTTCACCAAAAGGGCACAATCCATTCAAGCCGAGTGGACCGTGGCATCCCCCGCGTTCACCCGGTAGGAGGCCCGCACTGTCGTCTTTCCTCCGGGTTTGAGGACATCGTCGACGACCTTGTAGTGACTAATCCATCGCTCGGGGGTGAGGTCGCAGAGGATGTAGCCCCGTTCCCCGTTGTAGAATTTTACGCCGGGATTGTTGGCGAGGTAGAGGTCATGGTGGGACCGTTTCGCCCCGCCGTTGCCGCCGCTGCTCAAGGAGGTGGCGACGAACTCGGTGGCGATGGGGTGCCCTTCGGGTTCGAGGTCGTTGACGCGAAGCTCGTTGACCCAATTGCTGTGAATGTCGCCGGTCAGGACGACCGGGTTGGAGATGCGACGCTCCTGGAGAAAGCGCACCAAGTCATTTCTTTCAGTCGCGTAGCCGGGCCACTGGTCCATGGAGTAGATGGCCGGCTCGTTCTCCTCGGTCTGTCGATTGGCCATGCCCATCATCACCTGCTGGGCGAGCACGTTCCAACGCGACTCCGATTGGAGGAGTGACTGCTGGAGCCAGCCGCGCTGGCACCGACCGAGCATCGTGTTGTTCGGATTGAAGGCGGCTTCGTTGAGGGGCTTGTTGCGGTCGCCGTTTGGCTGGTCGGTCCGGTACTGGCGGGTGTCGAGGACGAGAAAATCGGCGAGGCGTCCGCAGCGCGCGCGGCGGTAGAGTTTCATGTCCGGTCCCATGGGGCAGGCCGAAGCGCGCAACGGCATCATTTCGTAGTAGGCTTGGTAGGCCGCGGCCCTCCGCTTGAGGAAGGCAATCTTGTCGATGCCTTCCTCTTCCGAAATGTCAGCTGCGCAGTTGTTGTCGAACTCGTGATCGTCCCAAGTTACCCACCACGGGCAATGGGCGTGCATCTTCTGGAGCAGCGGATCGGTGCGGTATTGGTTGTGGCGCTGACGGTACTGCTCGAGATTTTCGATCTCAGGTCCGACGTGTTGGCGAACTCTGCCCGGTCTGCCGGCGGACTCGTAGATGTAGTCCCCGAGGTGGAACACGAGGTCCGGTTCGTCGGCCATCATCTGTTCGTAGGCGGAGTAATAGCCCTGTTCGTAGTTCTGGCAGGACGTCACGGCGAAGCGCAGCTTTTCTGCTAACACGCTGTCCTCCGGCATCGTCCGGGTTCGGCCGATAGGACTTGCATACTCGCCGACACGGAATCGATACCAATACCAGCTGTCCGGCTTGAGTCCGCGGGTCTCGAGATGGATGGTATGTCCGAGATGCGGGGTGGCGAGTGCCGTGCCGGATTGCACGATGTTGCGCATGGCCTCGTCCTTGGCCACTTCCCAGGTGACCTCAGAGAAGGCATCGAATGGCATGCCCCCGTTCGCTGCCAATGGCTCCGGTGCTAACTTGGTCCACAGGACCATGCCTTCGTGATTAGGGTCGCCGGATGCAACGCCGAGGGTGAATGGGTCGCTCGCAAAGCGTGACACCTCAGTTCCGTTGCCCTCCGCCCTCAGTCCGATCCAGGGGATGGACGAGAGTCCGGCGACATAGGAAATGAAGAGCCGACGGCTCATGCCACCTTCGTGACGGGCGAAGTGATCCAAGCGTTTAAAGTCCATGGGAATGGAAATCCTAGTTGGCGAGAAAGGCACTGAGAAGGAGGAAAGGAATCCGTTTCACGAATTATTCTTTTTTGGTCCAGTCCTTGATCACCTTGCCGCCGAGTCCGAGTAGCTGGAGGTTGGCGATTTCGGCGGCTCCTTCTCCGTCCGAGACATCGATCCGGAGCTGATGAAGTTGCTTATCGGTCTTCAGGTCCACGCGGACCGCCTGTGCGGCATCGGTTCCGTTGACGGGAAACTGCCGGTTTTCGCCTTTTGGCAGGACGGTCTTTCCATCGATCGTATAGAAGATGTCGCCCGTTCCCGCCGTGTCTGTCTTGAGATCGAAACTCACTTGGTAAGGGCCTGCTGGCATGTCTTTCATGCTGCGCAGGTCCATCGCGATCCCCGGATCGTCGCCGGTGAAGGTGAGCAGTAGCACGCCGGGACGCTCAACGAGCTTCGTGTTCTTCCGGGCGCGAATCGGTTTCGATCCGGGTTGCCGGCTCTTTTTTGGATTGGCAGCCGGCCCTTCGGTCGAATCACTGAAGACCGTCCATTCCCGGTTGGCCTTCGGAGATTGTTCGGCTGCCATCTTCGGATTGGCGTGTTTCGCAGAGAGGAGGACGTTTTCGGACATGTCTTTCCACTTCGCGACCATCTGTGCAAGACGCTCCGGCTCGGCGGAGGCGAGGTTGTTCCGTTCGGTGCGATCATTGCCCATGTGATACAGCTCCCATTCTTGGCCTTTGAAACTGACCAGCTTCCAGTTGCCATCTCGAAGACCGTAGTCGTTGGAGAACTGCAGGTGGATCGGTTCCTCCCTCGCGAGCTCGCTTCCCTCGAGAACCGGACGCAGTGAGATTCCCGATACCGGACGCAATTCCCGTTCCGGGTGAGATTCCGGGATATCCGCGCCGGAAAGATCCGCGAGGGTCGGCAGGACATCGATGAGATGCGCCGGGGTGTCGACAATGGCTCCGGCCTGGGTTTTCAATCCCGCCGGCCAATGCACGATCCCGGGAGTGCTGATCCCGCCTTCGAATTGGTTCTGTTTGTAGAAGCGGAAGGGGGCATTGCGAGCCCAGGCCCAGCCCGTCGAATCTCCCAGCGCGATTTCACCGGAAGTTGGTTCAACATCCAGTTGGGGGCGTCTCCGGTCATAGGGGCAGGCGCCGTTGTCACTGACGAAGAGAATGAAGGTGTTCTCCAACTCACCGTGTTTTTCCAAGTTCGCGACGAGACGGCCGATCTCCTGGTCCACTCGATCGATCATGGCGGCCAGCGTCTGCATGCGGTTGACCTCGTGTTTCTGCTCCCAGGGAACGAGATATTCCCAGGCGCGCACGTGAGGCGGGCGCGGGCTCGGTTCCAGATCGGCAGGCAGGAGGCCTAGGTCCTTTTGCTTCTCCATTCGCGCATCGCGAATCTTGTCCCAGCCTTCGGTGTAGCGTCCTTCGTATTTGGCGTAGTCTTCGGGCAGGGCATGTAGAGGCGCGTGGGGGGCGTTGAAGGCGATGTAGAGGTAGAAGGGTTGTCCCGTTGCTCCGTTGCCCCGTTGTCCCGTTCGGTGTTCGTTGAGGAAATCGAGGGCGTAGTCGATCTTTGCGACGGTGGTGTAGAAGGTTTTGTTGTTGAGGGTTTCGGGGACTTTCCAGGGTTCTCCGTTCAAGCGGAAGGTGTTGTCGCCCGTGAAGAAATTGCAGGCACCGCTGAGGTGGCCGAAGTAGCGGTCGAATCCGAAATCCGTCGGTTCCTTTTTGAGATGCCACTTTCCCGTCATTGCGGTGAAGTAACCGGCGTCACGGAGGACCTCAGCCGAGGTGATGGCATGGCTCAAGGCGGTGTCGCCCGCGGCGATGCAGTATTGCCCGGTCAGGAGCGAAACGCGTGAGGAATGGCATTTGGCCGTATTGTAGAACTGGGAGAAGCGCAGGCCGTTCTCGGCGAGGGCATCGAGGTTTGGGGTGTCGATCTCGCCCCCGTAGCAGCCGAGATCCGAATAGCCGAGGTCATCAACCATGATGACGACAAAATTCGGGGAACGTGCCGTTCCATCCAGTTGCGGCTTCGCCGCAGACGCGACGAGTTCGCAACAGAAAAAGATGGCAGCGGCCAGTAGAAGGGTGAGCGACTTGGGTTTCATGAAGGGAGAATGTTGGCCGAGGATTGAGGGCATAGGAATGGTATTTAGGAAGAATTCCTCTGCCAATATTCCTTTGCCTGCCCCCCGAGGCAAAACGAAACGAAAAAGTTCGTTAAAACATCGGGAGTTCTGGAGAGTGTAGTAAAGCCCTGCTCATGTCTCCCGAGGAAGACGAAAAACACCACCGATTCTTGCGCCAGTTCACAGCGCATGAGGCCTCCATTCAGGCCTACGTGCGCCGTCTCGTACCGCGGCGAGAGGATGCGCTCGATGTGATGCAGGACATTTCGGTGGTTCTCTGGAAGAAGTTTGATCAGCTCGAGACGGATGGCGATTTCTTGCGATGGGCATATGGGGTGGCACGCTTCCAGGTGCTGGCCTGGCGTCGAGATCTCGCGCGGGAACGGGAACGGCTCGTGCTTTCGAGCGAGACCATCGAGTTGATGGCCGCGGAAACGGAGCGGGAAAGCGATCAATTGGAATTGGAGCGGGAAGCCATTCTCCAGCATTGCCTGGGAAAGCTGAAGCCGGAGCAACGCAAAGCGCTCGAGGCGTCATGCCAGAAGGGAGCACAGACGCCCGAGCTGGCGTCCCGTTTTGGCCGCAGTGTCAGCGGCTTTTATCAATGGCTCTACCGCATTCGCCAGTCTTTGACAGCGTGTGCGCAGGAGTATGCGAATCAGGAAGGGTGAAAAAGATGGAACGGAATGAAGAAGAATTAGTCAGTCGCTACCTGAGCGGCGAAGCCACCGCGGAAGAGGTGGCCCGACTGGATGCCCGCCTGCGGGAAGACCCGGAACTGCGAGCCGCTTTCGTGCGACAGGGCAACGTCGTCTCGGCAGTCGAAGTGGATATCGACGCTTCGGAGAGTCTGGCGCGGTCCGATACGGTTGTGAGGGTAGCGCCCGGTAGGAGCCGGGCCGAACCAAGAAGTTGGATGTCTGCCGCAGCTCTGATTGCGGTGGGATTGTTTGCCGGCTGCATCGTTACCGGCGTGGCCTGGGCGTATGCCAAGGCGGACGCGGGTGTCTCCTTCCGTCTGCCTGTCGCCCTGTTTGATGGCGGGTTTGAAACCGAGGCAACTTCTGCAGCGGCCGGCTATCCGACCGGGCCGGGGAGCTGGAGTGGTGACCAGGTCGAAGTAGTGACGTCAGGACACCAGGGAGTAACCAGTTTTGAAGGTCAGCGCATGCTGCGTTTTGTTCAGACCTGGGGAGATGAGCCTGAGAAAATAGGAGCTCGTTCCAACCAATGGCAGATCGTGGATCTTTCCGGAGTGGACACAGGTGATGGCAAGTTACTCGCCACGTTGAGAGCGCATTTCAATCGAATCGATGCCGGTCCTGACACGGACACCGTATTTCGCATTGAGGTTCAGGCTTTCAATGGTGATCCCGCCACCGTGGAGTCACAATATGACTCGGAGGCCTACCTCTCCGGGGCCGTTCTGAAGAAGCGCTCGGACGGCGATCCGAAAACCTGGGAAGAATTGGAAGTCACCACCAGCGTGCCGCCCGAAGCCGACTTTCTGCTGATCGGCTTCTACGCTCACGAGGACGTGGTCGACGACCCGCCCACCGAACCCGAATTCGCTGGGCACTATGTGGATGGGGTGGAACTTGAGTTGGTGAGTATTAAGTGATGAAACGATCTACCTTACCGAACCCGGCACTAGTGGTGGCGCTGTCAGCCTTGCTGCTGACATCCAACCCGCTTTTCGCTGCAATGAGCCTGAGAGACTACCCCAAAGGACACCAGGTATTCAGTGGCACGTTCACCGGCATCGAGGACGGTCAGCTCATCATGAAACGAATGGGCGAAAAATACCTCGTCAGATTCAACCAGGACACGCCCATCATCGGCCAGTTTCGATCCAATAATCGACCGCTGATCGATCGCGAAAAAGGAGTGATCAATTTCCAGCTTCTCCAGGCTCCGACCGGGCATCCCCTCGTGGAACGCGTCAGCAAGCAGACCTTTGCCACCCGGAAGCTCGGCGCCGACTGCTACGAGGATGGAGCCGGGCGGCATCACAAGCATATCAGTGGATGGAAGCCCGGGGAGCTGGATCCCTATGGCGATATTCTGGAAGTGGTTGGCACCATCGAGGGCAATGTGATTACGGCGCACACCGTGTTCTTCGAGCCGGTTCTCGATTGCTTTGAAGCCTTTGATCAAAGCCTGCCCAGCGTCTTGAACATCGGCGACTCCATCTCGCTGGGTTATGGTGGAGGGCTGCGCCGGCAATCCGAGGGCAAGCTCAACATCGACCACCCGCGGCTCAATTGTGCCGGTATTCACATCAAGCCGGTCTGGTTCGGTGCCTACGATGAGCCGGGACGTCATTGGGATGTGGTCTCCTTTAATGGAGGGCACTGGGATAGCAATCTTCCCAAGGAGGAATACATGGAGTTGTTCGAGGTATCCCTCAACCAGAGCATCAAGGCCGGCAGAAAAGTGATCTGGATCACCACGGCTCCGGTTCCGTTCGGTTTCAACGTGGGTGACAAAGGGACGACCAATGGGAAGGATGCCATTTTTCCGGAAGACCAATGGCGCAGCATCCAGTTTGCCCATCCCAATATTCAGAATGAGCGCTGCGGTCGCCAGGCCGGACGGATGATGGCTCAGAACCACTGGGTGAAGCCGATCCTGGACAAGTTTCCCCAGGTCGCCGTGTGCGATCAGTGGGGTCTGGTCTATGCACGGTCCAAGAGCAAAGACTCACCCTTTGCCAATTGGATGCACGGCAAGAACGTGCATTTCAGCTCCACTGAAATGAACGCGGAGCTGGCCGGAATGATCGTTGAGCTGTCTCTCGTGCTCACCGGTAAGAAATCCATGGAAGAGGTTCCCGAGCGCTTTCGGGAGTTTCTCCACGTGAGTCCCGAAACCTACAACCCGCCAGCCGATTTCGATAATCCCACTCCGCCCGAGCAGCGCTACCGGTTCCCGGGACAGGAGTCGATCACGATGACGACTCCCCCCGGGGACGGCACGACGACCACTCCAACCGCCAGGCCGTCGGGCAAGGAGGATCCTTGGTGGACGAGGCCCGAATATCGCTTGGATGCCACGATCGTGAACTACGCCGAGGCGGAAGGTCGAAGTGCCGAAAGACGCGCCAAGAATCGAATCGCTCTCGCTGAGAAGGACCTCAAGCAACACGAGGAATGGCTGGATAGCGGCGAGGTGCCAGCCGAGCAGGTGGAGAAGGCGAGGCGTATTCTGGAGCACGCTAAGAAGGTTCACGAGGCGTTTGGATTACGTCGTACTTCCGCTCAAAGCGCCGAGAAGGCATCTCCCGCCAAAGCTTCCGCGCCCATGGCTGCCTCAGCGCCTGCTGCTGCCGCCGATCCCGTGAGGACATTCACCAACACGTCCGGCAAGCAAATCAAAGCGGAGGTGGTCGATCTCACTGGGGACAACGTGACCCTGCGGATGAATGGGCAAGACTATCCCGTTCCCATCGCCAGTCTCTCCGCCGCTGATCAGGAATATCTCAAGCAGTGGTCGAAGCCCGCGCCTGCCGTGAACCCAACGGCTGCGAAGAACGATCCTATCAAAGAAACAACGCCCGACGCAGAAGGTCCGATTGAACTGGGAAAAACGGTGAAACGAACGGATGAAGAAGCGCTGAAGCACCTCGATCCCAAATGGCACGACGTGCAGCCCCTGCCCGAGACTTTCCCCGCGAACTACATGTTGCCGCTCACCGGCATCGTCGATAGCGGCACGGGAGAAACCTACGACTTCAACCAGCCGATCTCTCCCGAGGTCCTCGCGCGACTGCAATCCAAGGGCAAGGAAGCCATGGTGCACAAGTTCTACTTTGCTCCCCGGGATCCCCGCTACAAAGAAGGGCCCGGATTGAGCGGGCGGGAATACCTCGAGGATGCCAAGAAAGGCACCGTCCGCGACGACCTCGGCCACGTCGCCTGGATCTACGGCGAGCTGAAGGGCAATATGATGGCCGATTACTGGCTCTATCGAATCACCAAGGATCCCTGGTTCCTCGAGGACATCATGGCCTTCGCCGATGCCAATCAGACTCTGCTCGAGCAGAACTCGAAGCTCTTCCTTCCCAACAGCCAGCGGGAAACCGGCACCTTCGACCACCGGACCGGCACCCAGATTCAGCACGTGCATGCGCACTTCATCTCCGCACGACTGCTGATGGAGCGGGTCATGGCCAATGGCGGTAAGGCCAGCGATCCGGATTATCTCAAGGCGAAGCAGTACTTCGATTTTGCCTGGGGCCTGGTGAGAGCAGAGATCATGGGACCCGCCCCTGAGACTTATGGCCGCCCGAAGAACGGCAAACCCGCCCCGACTTTCACGCCCGGACCCTCTTACAATTACATCCTCGAAACCTTCGACATCCCCGAGTTCCTCGCCTTCAAGATCGAGTATGAACCCTGGAATGGCTCAGCGTCTCGCTATCTTCCGCTGGTGCACGCAGCTCTGGCTGCGGAGGACCTTCACCGCGTCAGCGGAGACGACAGCTACCTGACTCTCAGCCAGACCTTCGAGCGTTTTGTCCGCGCCTACATGCACATGTTCCAAAAGGGGAATCACTGCGTCATCGACGGGGAAGGCCAACCCTACATCTGGGTCTACCACACCCCGGGACGGGATAGCGGCAACCGGGAAAATCCGCAAAACGGCTTCTTCCGCGGGCATCCGCTTTTCGGCGCCGAGGACAACGGACACAGTGGTGCCATGGCCAGGAACTTGCCCTACGTCTGGGAAGCGGGACCGCGTTTCGGTTGTTCCACCGCCCTCATGGCGGCTTACGCCAACTCCATGGCTGACGTTCTACACAACCCCAATTCACGGAAGAACGGGAAGGTGCATTTCCACAGCCACATCGACAGCCCCTGGATGCAGGCCAAGGTCCGTCCTCACGGCTATGCCGGCAAACACCCAGGCACGTTGTACGTGGAGTGCCTCGCCTTCTCACCGGACCTGCTCTCGGGGATCCGGAAATGGAAAGACAAGGACACCAATCCCGAGTTGCCTAAAACCCACATGTTCGATCTGCAGGTCGAGGTGTCGCGCTATCTTTATCAGGCGTGGAAGAAGCGAGAGGGGTGACGATCTTCTTCATGAGAGCACGGAAACTGAGGGGGGACTTGAAAATTTGAGATTTGTCGACTGACCCCTTTTTTCGGGGGAATTGATGGACAGCCACCGCCATGCCGAGGATGTCTGACGCGAGAATGGGGAGTCGGTTCACTGTTTAGGATCAGAACACATTAGGTCAATTTGTAGTGGAAATGGGGCGCCGTCCCTTTTGATTAAGATTAAGAGAAAGATTAAGATTAAGATTTTGGGGTGGGGGGCTAGAGGAGATCGAAGGCTGTATCAACGATATTGGTGATGCCGGCGAGTTCTTTGGCATCAGGATTTTTCGGGCAGGCCCACGGCGCATTCGGTGCCTTCGCATTTTTCGTCGATTTGATTTTTTTCCGCACCTTGGATGGCGGTGCGAAGGACGACGCCGGCGTTGACGGCGGCGCTGAGATCGACGGTGGCTCGCAAGGTATCGTATCCGATGCCCGCCGCGATCGCTTTTTCCATACGCCCACCGGTACAATGTTCGCAGCCGCGGGTGAGGACGACGGCTAGGCCGATGAGGTGTTTTTCCCGGTCGGTGAGATCGGCGGTGTTGCCGGTGGCGGTGAGGGATTCGGTGACTTTGAATTCGGAGGCGTCCATGTTTTTTTTTTTTTGGTGGTTAGAGAGATTGATTGTGGTGGAGGGGACGGTTTGGGCCCAGTGATAGTGGAGCCCGGGCGCTGTCACTTTTGATTAAGATTAAGATAAAGATTGAACATTTCGGGGTGGCGGGCTGGATGGGGATTTTACGCCAGGGGGGCTCGATTCATCATCAAAAAGAGAGGGAATGATTGGGGCAACGGGAGGGATTCGAATTTTTGCCTGGTGGAAAACCCTTGCCTACTTATATAATCTTGTTATATAAGTAGCTATGGCCCTCGAATCCAGCGGCGCCCGGCCCGATCTTCTGCGACGGCTCAACCGCGAGCGTGTTGTCGATGTCATTCGTCATGAGGGTGCTATGACCCGCGCTGCGCTCGGTCGTGCGGCCGGTGTGAGTTATCCCACCGTTCTGAAGGTTGTCGCCGAGCTCATGGAAGAAGGCCTTCTTGAAGAAGGCGGGATCGTTCAGCCGTCGATGGGCCGGCCGGGCAAGGCTGTCGCGATGGCATCGAGCGGGTCACGCGTTGCGAGTGTTGTCCTGGGCGTGGAAGAATGCACCGTTGCGGAAGCCCGGCTCGACGGGACCCTTGTCCCGGGCATGGAGTTCAAGTTTGCCCCGCCCGCTTCCTATGAAGCATTGCTCGAAAAAATATCGGAAGCTCTCGACTTTTTTTCCTCGGACCGGAATCCGCATCGATTGCTCGGCATTGGCGTCGCCCTTCCCGGAGTGATCGACCGGGACGAGGGCCGGGTGATTGTTAGTCCGAATCTTCCCTGGCTCAACGACAAGGCGCTGGCGAGCGACATTGAAACCCGCTTTGGTTTGCCGACTACTCTCGTTCGTGCCATGCATGCCCACTACCTGGCAGCGGCAGATTACGGCGACGGTCGAGGTGTCGAAGATTTTATCGTGATCAACTTCGCCGGCGGAATTGGGATGGGTGCCTGTGCCGGCGGACGGTTTATTGATGGTGGAGGCGGGATGAGCGGGGAACTGGGGCACCTCAGCATTGTTCCCGAAGGAGGCAAACGCTGCGGGTGCGGCCATCGTGGCTGCCTGGAAACGGTGGCGTCCGACCGCGCGGTTGTTGATGCGGCGAATGAACGAACCGGGCGAATGATGTCGATCGAGGAGATTATCGAGAGTGTGCGCGCCGGCGATCTTGAGATTGATGACGTTTTGGAACGTGCGGCCGACACGTTGGGAGCCGGTGTGGCGACCGCGATCAATGTCCTCAATCCTTCCCGAGTTTTGCTGTTCGGTCATTTTATGGCGGCGCGAGACGATCTTTTTGATCGATTTGTCGCCGAAGCCCGGAACAGGGCCCTTTCGCCGGTGGCCGCCAAGGTTGAGTTTCTTCCTCCGAGTCGAGAATCCCATCACGCCCAGCAGATTGGCGCCGCGGCCGCCGTCATCGAAGTGCTGGTTGCGGGGAAAGCACCCAAGGACCTCGCGGTCGCTGTTTGAGTCATGTCCTCGTTATTCAAATACACGATTCTCCTCTTTTTGATCGCCCTACCGGGATTCGTTGGTGCGGGAGAGTCGAGCGGGAGCGACTTTTGGTCGTTTCGGTCGCCGGTCAAGCCGGCGGTTCCGAAGGTGAGCTTTTCCGGGGAGGTTCATACTCCCGTGGATGCGTTCATACTCGAGAAGCTGCAGGTCGAGGGGCGGACTTTGAAGGAAGAGGCGGAACGTCGCACCTTGATCCGGCGTCTTTACTTCGACATGCTCGGCCTGCCGCCGACGCCTCGCGAAGTGTACGACTTTCTCAAGGACGATGCGCCCGATGCGTATGAGAAAGTCGTCGAGAGTGTCCTCGATTCGCCGCATTACGGGGAGCGTTGGGGGCGTCATTGGCTCGATGTGGCGGGCTGGTCGGAATCCAGTCTTATTGTCGGTGATTACGTGCGGCCGGGCTTTTGGCGCTATCGCGACTATGTCATCGATTCGTTCAATGAAGACAAACCCTTTGATGAGTTTGTCATGGAACAGTTGGCGGGAGATGAGCTGGTCGAGTGGCGGGATGCGGATGTGTTTTCCGAGGACATGATTGAGAAGCTGGTAGCGACCGGGTTTCTTCGTTGCGCACCAGACGGCACGGACAACCAACTGATCACGCAGGAGGACAAGCGTTTCGATACCCAGCAGACAGCGGTGGAGTTGGCGACCAAGGCGCTCATGGGGCTGACCATGAATTGCGTGCGTTGTCACGATCACAAGTATGATCCCATCACCCAAGAAGAGTATTACCGGACGGTGGCGATTTTTCAGCCGGCTTACGATCCGGAGGATTGGATTCCCGGGAACGTCAATACCTTCGGCGCGGGTCCGTTTCGTGCGATCCCGATTCTCGACCGGAAGGGGCGGGAGGCGTGGGAGAAGCGGTGCCAACGGGTCTTCGAGGAACAGGCGGAGATGCTTTACCAGGTCGACTATGGCATTGAGAACACGTTCCGCGACCGGTTGATTTCGGAGAACCTGGATCGGTTTGATGTGAGGCGCCGGGCGGCGCTGAAGGAGGCGCTTGAGCGAGAGGAGCGCCAGCGGTCGAAGGAAGAGACGCGGCTTGTCTTTGCAGCGGCCAAGGAACTTGAGGTCACCGTGGAGAAGCTTCAGGAGCTTTACCCGGAAATGAACCGGGAGCTCAACGTGCTCAAGAAGGAGATGAAGGAGCATAAGGAGGCGTTCAACAACGACCAGCCGGAACTGATTTGGGGGCTTTGGGATGTGACGACCGACCCCTCGCCGACGCCTTTCCTGGCGCGGGGCGATTACACGAAGAAAGAGCACCCGGTCGAGGCCGGGTATATCGCCGTTCTGGAAAATGGGTTGGAGGATGCGGTTGATCAGCACGCGGTGGATGGAAGCACCGGCCGGCGACTGGCCTTTGCGCGTTGGCTCGCGCGTCCGGATCATCCTTTGACGGCGCGGGTGATGGCCAATCGCATCTGGCAATATCACTTCGGGCGTGGGCTCGTTGTGACGCCGGACGATTTTGGCGAGCGCGGGGCGCGTCCGTCGCATCCGGAGCTTCTCGACTGGCTGGCGACCTCGTTTGTCGAGAGCGGTTGGTCGGTGAAGGAGCTGCATCGGTTGATTTTGCAATCGGCGACCTATCGACAGGCGAGCGGCAGCGAGGGGGATCGCTCTCTATTTTGCGGGTATCCGAGGCGGCGCCTTGAGTCCGAGATCATTCGAGACCGGATGCTTGCGGCGAGCGGGTTGCTCGACGATGCGATGGGCGGGGAATCCGTGCCGACGACGTTGGATGGGCCCGGCACCTGGATCATTGATCCCGGTCATGAGGGCCGTTACCGACGCAGCGTTTACGTTAGTAGTCAGCGATCGACGCAGCCCGCGATGCTCAAGACCTTTGATGGGCCGGTGATGGAGACTAACTGGCCTGAGCGTGGTGCATCGGCGGTGGCGCCGCAGTCATTAATCCTCATGAATCATCCGTTTGTTCTTGAATGCGCTGCGGCGTTGGGAGACCGGATTGCGTCTTTCGAGGGGGACGACTTGGAAAAGTTGCGATTTGCCTGGCGTCTTGTTTACGGCCGGATCCCGAGTGTGGAGGAGCGTGAGTTGGTCCTGGGCGCGGGTGGCTCGCATCCGGTTGACTGGGAAGTGGTGGCGCACTCATTGATCAGTTCGAATGAGTTCCTTTACGTAGACTGAAGAAATGAAACGATACAATCTCTTTCCCTGTTCTGGGCGTTATGCGTCGAAGGATAAACTATCGCGGCGTGAGATGCTTGCAAAGTCGGCGGGAGGGCTTGGTGGATTGGCGCTTTCGTCGCTGTTGGGTTCGTCGGTGGCGCAAGCCGCGGGAGGAGGGCATGGAGGGACCTTTGATCTGAAAACCAAGGCTCCGCCGTTTGCGCCAAAGGCGACGTCGATCATTTTTTTATACATGGGCGGCGGGCCCAGCCAGGTGGATTTGTTCGATCCCAAGCCGGCTTTGACGAAGTATGACGGCAAGCCCATTCCGATGGACGTTGATCAGCGCGACCTTTACGGAACGGCAAAGGTGATGGCGAGTCCCTTCTCTTTTGCCAAGCATGGCGAGTGCGGTGCGGAAGTATCGGAACTGTTGCCCCACCTGTCGACGGTGGTGGATGACATTGCGATTGTGCGATCGGGGGTGACGACCCGGATTGATCACGGGGAAGCTTTGTTGATGATGCACACCGGCCGGCCCATTGCGGGCTTCCCGACGATTGGGAGTTGGATCACCTATGGTTTGGGGACGGAGAATGAGAATTTGCCCGCGTATGTGGCCATGGCCGACTCAAAGCCTTACCGGGTCCGAATGGCCACGAGTTCGGCGTTTCTTCCGGCGCTGTGCCAAGCCACGCCGATGAACTGGGAGGGGGGCGGTGATCCGTTTGCTTTTCTGAATCCCCCGACGGAACGGACGGATGCGGCGATTCGACAGCGCCAGTTTCTTAACCTGACGCAGGCGCTCAATCGGACGCATTACGAATCCCGCCGGGAACTCAATGAGCTCGACGCGCGCATTCAGAATTTTGAGCTGGCGGCGCGCATGCAGGTGGAGGCGATGGAGAGCGTCGACATCAGCAAGGAGAGCGAAGCGACGAAGAAGCTATACGGAATTGGCGAGGGAGTGACGAATGATGTCGGAATGCGCTGTCTTTTGGCCCGGCGCTTGGTGGAATCGGGCGTGCGCTTTGTGCACATCATGCGCACGGACTGGGATCATCATGCCAATCTCTCCAAGCAATTGCCTCAAAGTTGCCTTGAAGTGGACAAGCCCGTCGTGGGTCTTTTGCGCGATCTCAAGAGTCGCGGGCTTCTTGATTCGACCTTGGTGGTGTGGACCGGGGAGTTTGGGCGGATGCCGGTGGTGGAAGCGATTGATGGGCGCGATCACAACCCGCACGGGTTCAGTTTCTGGATGGCGGGCGGCGGTATCAAGCCGGGGATCACTTACGGGGAGACCGATGAGTTTGGGTATCGCGCGGTGACGGATCCGGTTTCGGTCCATGATTTGCATGCCACGATGCAGCATCTGATGGGTTTGGATCCGGATGAGAATCTCTTTTCTTTTGAAGGCCGCGACGAGACGCTGACGGGGGTTGAGAAGGCGCGGGTTGTGGAGCCGTTGTTGGCGTAGGGGGGTGGGGGGCAGTTGGGATCAGTTTCCCGGGATCGATTCACAATGGAACTGGGGTACTGTCGCTTTTGATTAAGATTAAGAGAAAGATTAAGATTAAGAAATCCTGAAGCAGGGATGCTACTGGGTGAGATCAGATTTCACGGTCGGTTGAGTTTGCTCTTATGAGTCCGATTAGCATTGAGACGATTTCGTAGAGCGATTCTTTTCCTTCGTTCGCGGTGGTTTCGTTGATGTGTTTTTTGGCGATCAGGACATCGAGGCATGCTGCGCATTCCAAGGCGGAGCCGCGGGCGATATCGAAAAACTTGCAGCGATCTGGGGCGGTGTGTTTACCGTTTCCTTCGGCGATGTTGAGGGGGACGGAGGTGGAGGCGCGGTCCAGCTGGCTGTGGGCGGCGATGGTTTTCGGAAGGGAGGCGAGGAGATTGTCGGTCCATGCTACGAAGTGGATGGCCCGTTGGTAGACTTGGAGCCTTTCGTGGTCAAATTGGGGCATGGTCAATTTGGATTAAGATTAAGAGAAAGATTAAGATTAAGACTTTCTGCAAGTAGTGCGAGGCACCCTCTCCCAAGTTGGCGGCCGCGGCCAAATACTGCTCCTTGGAGTCAG